>CAKQDG010000001.1 GCA_934219025.1 uncultured Prevotella sp.
TCCGCATCATGGAGCTGGCGTTCGACCTGGGGCAGTACGGACAGGACCGCGTGGGCGCACAGTCGGTTACGGAGACAGTGCAGGTGCGCTTCAACTGGAACGCTTCGTGCACGCCGAAGAAATGTCGCGACTATTTTCAGAGGGTGGTTACCGACGGACCCGTGTCGCGCATCGCCTTCTCCACGATAGAGCGCAGACCGTGCGGTTCGCCAATACCCGTCTACGGCACTTACAACGCTGCCTTCGACGAGGAACTGAAGCCGTATATCGACAATCTCGTGAAGGCTCGCGGACTGGTGGAATGCAGACAGCTGACAAAGTTGGCACAGACGCTCGTGGAGGAGAATGCCGAGTTTGCAAGGCTCTCGCAGAACTACGTTTTTGAGAATCTCTCCTTCCGCGCCACGGTCATTGCATGGCTCAAGGCGTGCGTGCTGTATGTGGCAAACGGATGCCGGTGGGAGAAGCAGATTGAGGACTTTATCAGATGGTCGCTGCGCTACGACCTGTGGTGCAAGCTGCAGCTCTTCGGACAGATGATTTATGATGCTGACAATGACTCTTCGTCGATGCCGCGAACGGCTCCAAGGGGACCGAAGAACTTGCTCGAAATGCTGCCCGAGGAGTTTACCACCGCCGACTACATGCGGGTGCGCCGCGCTGAGGGCTTCGACAGCGACAATGCGCACACCGTAAAATGTGCCCTCAACCAGTGGGTTCACCGGGGCTACATCGTACGCATAAATACGGAGCGTGATGACGATGACAATAACAGTAAGATTTTCCGCAAGGTGAAAAAAAACAAGTAAATATTATGGAACTGATACTAAAAAGAATTGCCCGCAAATCGGGCTACACGATAGGACAACTATATATTGAGGAGGCTTCCCACCCTCAGTATCTCACCGACACGCTCGAACCGCAATGGCGCGACCTTGCCCACGGAGCACGCAAAATCAAAGGCAAGACGGCAATTCCCGAGGGGAGGTATTCGCTCGTGGTAACGCATTCGCCAAGGTTTGGCAAATGGCTGCCGCTACTGCTCGGAGTACCGGGATTCGAGGGGGTGAGGATTCACAGCGGAAACACGCAGCAAGACACTCAGGGCTGCATACTGGTGGGTGAGAACAGGAAGAAGGGCATGGTGCTCAACTCTTCGCTCGCCATGGAACGACTCATGAAGGTGCTCGACTGCAGAAAGCACGGTGAGCCGGCATGGATTACCGTTTCATGAAAATACACGCAAAGCCATCTGTTCAAACATACGAACAGATGGCTCTGCAACGTTAATGTAAGTTAATGACAGGGATTTAGCCACAAGAATATAAGGAAGGGCAATTAAAGTAAATTAAAAAATTCACCTGATAAATTCTTTTTCATATCTTTGCCATACAAAAACAGATGCAGAGTACTGAAAGTACGGGGGGGGGATTGTTTTGTTACCCATACAAAATATCCACAAGCCTAAACATCTAACATTTGAACATTTACAATAAAACAAAAAACAAATGACACTAAACTGCGTAATAATTGACGATGAGCCTCTGGCTGCGGAATTGCTCGCCAGCTATGCCGCAAAGGTGCCGTTCCTTAGTCTGCAGGGAGCGTATAACAGTGCAACTGAGGCTATAAAGACGATAAGGGAAAAGAAAATCGACCTGATTTTCCTGGACATCCAGATGCCGGAACTGAGCGGACTGGAGTTTGCACGCATTATCGGTGATGAAACAAGAATTGTTTTCACAACAGCTTTCAGCCAATATGCAATCGAGGGCTACAAGGTTAATGCACTGGATTATCTGCTGAAGCCTATCAGCTTTGAAAGGTTTCTGGAGACGGCAAAAAAGGCTCTGGACTATTTTGAGGAACTTAACAAGCAGAGGGCAATGAAGGAAGACAGGTTTATATTCATCAAAAGCGAATATAAGCTGCAGAGGGTGAACTTCGACGATATCTTGTATGTTGAGGGGGTGAAGGATTACGTGAAGTTTTACGTGAAAGGCAACCCTAAGGGCATCATGTCGCTGATGAACATGAAGAAGGTGGAGGATTTTCTTCCTGCTCCCGAATTTATGCGTATCCATCGCTCTTACATAGTACACATGTCGGAGGTAAAACTCGTCGACCGCTTCCGTATCGTCATGGGCGACAACTATCTTCCTGTTTCTGAGAGCTACAAGGATGGCGTGCAGAAATATATAGAGGAACACACGCTGGCTTAGAAAAGGTAAAAAAGTAAAAAGGTAAAAAGGTAAAAAAGTAAAAGGGGAAAAAAGTAAAAAGGTAAAAAAGTAAAGGGTAAAAAAGTAAAAGGTAAAAAAGTAAAAAGGTAAAAGGGTAAAAAGTAAGATATTCCTCCCTTTTTACCTTTTTACTTTTTTACTTTTTTACTTTTTTTCCATTACTTCCGTTTTCACGCCTTTTATCTTCTCGCCGGCAGCAAGACGCAACACAGACTTCAGCTTGGTGCGGAGCACGGCAGCATAGCAAAAGCGGTCGGCAATGTCGATGCGTCCGATTTCATTCCCCGAGAGTCCGCATTTCTTGCAGAGGAAACCAAGCACGTCGCTCTTGGAAATCTTGTCCTTCTTGCCTTTTCCTATATATATAGTGCTCATCTTTGGCTGCGGCACTTGTGGCAACTCGTCAGGGATTACGTATTCCGGAATGTTGTGGTCCACATAGTCTGGCAAATTCTCCTCAGGACCGACAAGGATAAAGGTGCGCCCCTCTGCATCCCAACGGGCGGTGCGCCCCACCCTATGCGTAAACTCAGCCTCGCTTTGCGGCAGATGGTAATGAATGATATTGTCCACGTCGGGGATGTCAAGACCACGCGAAGCAAGGTCGGTGCTTACAAGTACTGATGCGGAACCGTTGCTGAACTTATACAGGTTGTCTTCGCGCTGACGCTGGTCGAAGCCTCCATGATAGGCACTGCACACAAAGCCTTTGTCTTGAAGATAACTGAACACGCGTTCCACGCTGTTGCGGTAGTTCAGGAAAACGATGCTGCTCGTATCGCCAAAGCTCAGAAGGAGGCGTGAAAGAGTTTCAAGCTTGTCCTTGTCGGGAGATTTCACAACAAAGCTCTTTATGCGTTCGGACGCACTGATGCCTGAGTCCGGCTCTGTATAGTCTATGCGCTCGGCATTTCGGATGTTGACAAAACGGGGAATGTCTTCGCTGTCGGTTGCAGAAAGCAAGATACGGCGGGCAACTGAAGGCAAACTCTCTGTTAGCCGCTGCATCTCGTCGCTGAAGCCCATCTCCAGGCATTTGTCGAATTCGTCGATGACGAGCAGTCTGACGCCCTTGGGATTGATGTTTCCCTTTGCCACATGGTCGTTGAATCTTCCGGGAGTGGCAAAAACCACTTGTGGCTTGAGCTTCATCATCTCACGGTGTTCATCCATTGCCGGACGACCGCCATACAGGGCTATTCCGCGCAGTGGCACGCCCATGGAGCGCAACACTTCTGCCGACTGTTTTGCCAGTTCACGGCTTGGCACTACCACAACCATCTGAACCACGTCGAGTATCGGGTTGAGCCTGAACACCAAAGGCAACAGATAGGCAAGCGTTTTTCCGCTGCCCGTAGGCGAGAGCACGATAATGTCGCTGTCGGAGGTTGATACGGTGCGTGCCACATCAAGTTGCATTTTGTTTAGATTTTCGATGTGGAGTTTTTGCAGAATATTGTCTATATTCATTTTATTCGGTCTTTATTATTATTTTTTAGTTCCAGGTGGATTTTACTCCAGATGGACTATAGCTGAAAAGAATTTTTTATCAGAACGGAGCACTTTGCTTTTTTTTAGAACGGAGCGCTGCCTGGCATTGGTGGCGGCGGCATGGAGTCGTCCATGAATGGAGGTGGCGCATCGTCGCCTCCGTTGAGCTTGCTGCCGATAATCTCGCCTCCCATATTGCCCGAAGAAAAGTTGTTTTCGTCGGGATTCTGAAATCTTGTAAACGCGCCTTTGAAAGTGAGCAGCACATCGCCCGTGCTTCCCTTACGGTGCTTGGCAATGATTATCTGAGCCATGCCGCGGAGGTCGTGGCCGTGGTCGTCGGTAAGGATGTGGTAGTATTCGGGGCGGTGAACAAAGAGCACCATGTCGGCATCCTGCTCGATGGCACCCGACTCACGCAGGTCGCTGAGCTGTGGGCGCTTTCCTTCAAGGCCCTCACGGTTTTCCACCGTACGGTTAAGCTGCGACAAGGCAAGAACAGGAATGTTCAGCTCTTTGGCAAGTCCCTTCAGCGAGCGGCTGATGGTAGACACCTCTTCCTGTCGGCTGCCGAACTTTGCGCCGTTGGCGTTCATAAGTTGCAGATAGTCTATCATTATCATCTTAACCCCCTTCTCGCGTACCAGGCGGCGAGCCTTGGTTCTAAGCTCGAAAATCGACATTCCCGCCGTGTCGTCCACATAAATCGGGGCATTCTGCAGTTTTCCCACATTGGCGTCGAGTCTTTTCCATTCCTCCTCGTCAAGTTGTCCGTTCAGGATTTTGCGTCCCTCAATCTCGCATACATTGGATATAAGACGGTTTACAAGTTGCACGTTGTTCATCTCGAGCGAAAAGAAAGCAATCGGAGTGTTGTAGTCCACGGCAATGTTCTTTGCCAACGAAAGGGCAAAGGCAGTTTTTCCCATGGCAGGACGCCCGGCAAGGATAATGAGGTCGGAAGCTTGCCAGCCGGCAGTCATCTCGTCGAGTTTATGGTAGCCGGTAGGAATACCGGTGAGTTCTCCCTTGTTCTGTGCAGCCTTCTGCAGAATCTGGATAGCCTCTTTCACTACAGGGTCCACCTGGGTATAATCCTGACGCAGGTTTTTCTGTGACAGTTCAAACAGGCTCGACTCCGTTTCCTGCATAAGTTCGTCCACATCAACCGTTTCGTCGAAGGCCTTGGTCTCCACTACACTGGCAAAAGAGATAAGCTGTCGGGCCATGTATTTCTGCTGCAAGATATGCGCATGATACTCCACGTGGGCAGAAGAGGCAACATGCGAACTGAGGTCGATTATGTAGGTCTGCCCGCCACACTCCTCAAGGGTGCCCTCTCGCTTGAGCTCTTCTATCACGGTGAGGATGTCTACTGGCCGTTCATCAATATTCAGTTTTTGTATCGCGGCATAAATCTTCTGATGCCGCGGTTCGTAGAACGTTTCGGGATGAAGCAGTTCTCCAACAACGGTAAAGGCGTCCTTGTCTATCATCAAAGCTCCAAGCACGATTTTCTCGATGTCGGGAGCCTGTGGCTGCAAGTGTCCGTAGTTGTTGTCTATCGGGCGCTGCTGGGTGGATCGTTTTCTTTGTTCTGGCATTATATCTGTTTTTTCCTGCAAAGGTAAATATACTTTTCGAAAAAGTTGTGATACAAAGCAAGTAAACGACTAAATTTACATTTATATAGGCAATAATTCGTCTGTTTCAATGATTTTGAGTAATTTTGCATCATAATAAAAAAACGTCGGAAAAGAAAACAATAAAAATATGGCAAAAGAACTGAAACAACTTACGAAAAGGGCTGACAACTACAGCCAATGGTATAATGACTTGGTGACAAAGGCCGACCTTGCAGAGCAGTCGCCTGTAAGAGGATGCATGATAATTAAGCCTTACGGCTACGCTATATGGGAAAAGATGCAGCATCAGCTCGATAAAATGTTCAAGGAAACAGGGGCACAGAATGCTTATTTCCCACTGCTCATCCCTAAGTCTTTCCTCTCAAGAGAGGCAGAACACGTTGAAGGCTTTGCAAAGGAATGTGCCGTTGTTACCCACTATCGCCTTAAAGCAAAGGAAGACAAAAGCGGAGTGGAAGTTGATCCGGCTGCGAAACTCGACGAAGAGCTCATTATCCGTCCTACATCCGAAACCATTATATGGAACACATACAAAAACTGGATTCATTCATGGCGCGACCTGCCACTGATGTGCAACCAGTGGTGCAACGTGATGCGCTGGGAAATGAGAACCCGTCCGTTCCTCCGCACATCGGAATTCCTTTGGCAAGAGGGACATACAGCCCATGCTACAAAGGAAGAAGCAGAGGCTGAAGCACAGAAAATGCTGCATGTTTATGCTGACTTCGCAGAAAAGTTCATGGCAGTACCTGTTGTTCGCGGTGTGAAGAGCGAAACAGAACGCTTTGCCGGCGCCCTCGACACATACACCATCGAGGCTATGATGCAAGACGGCAAGGCGCTGCAGAGCGGCACAAGCCATTTCCTCGGACAAAACTTTGCCAAGGCTTTTGATGTAACATATCTAAACAAAGACAACAAGCCGGAATATGTTTGGGCTACATCTTGGGGCGTGTCTACTCGACTCATCGGAGCTCTGATAATGACCCACTCCGACGACAACGGACTTGTATTGCCTCCTATGCTCGCACCGATACAGGTTGTAATTGTGCCTATCACCAAGGGCAAAGAGCAACTTGACGCCATAACAGAAAAGCTCACCCCTGTAATCGAAGCTCTGCGCAAGGCTGGCATCAGCGTGAAATACGATGATGCTGACAACAAACGCCCGGGATTCAAGTTTGCCGACTATGAACTGAAAGGTGTTCCTGTACGTCTTGTCATGGGAGGAAAGGACCTGGAGAACGGAACGATAGAAGTTATGCGTCGCGACACTCTCGAAAAGGAAACTCGCCCGTTCGACGGAATCGTGGAACATGTGGAGCAACTTTTGAATGACATTCAGGAAAACATGTTCGAAAAAGCAAAGGCTTATCGCGATGCACGTATCTACGAATGTGACAACTACGAAGAATTCAAGGAAAAAGTGAAAAACGGCGGGTTCTTTATCTGTCCGTGGGACGGAACTGCCGAAACTGAAGCAAAGATAAAGGAAGACACTCAGGCTACCATACGCTGCATCCCGTTCAACGTGGAGCAGACTCCTGGCGTAGACATGGTGTCAGGGAAACCTTCGACAAAGCGCGTCATCATTGCAAGGAGCTATTAATTAGTTAAAGGATTTAACCCATTTTGTTTACGGGGAAGCTAAATAAATCTGTAAATTAATTAGGTTAATACAGAAAAAAGAAAATACGAATAGGGCTCGGACATTCTCCGGGCCTTATTCAATACAAGTCATTCAGGAATTATGGGTATTATGTCTAAAGAAAATATTGAACAATATCTTAAATCTACCGGATTCAAGGAATTCAAGCCAAAGGCTGTGATGTTCGACATGGACGGAGTGATCTACAACAGTATGCCTAACCACGCTCAAAGCTGGCACCGGTCTATGGAAAGCATAGGGATAAACATGCCGCCGGAAGATGCCTATACTTACGAAGGAATGAGGGGCGTGGAAACAATACAACTCTTGTTCAGAAAACAGCGGGCAGAAGAGTTGAGCGAAGAGAAAGCCGCCGAATACTACAAAATAAAATCCGACGAGTTCAACAAATGCCCCAAAGCCAAGCTGATGGACGGCATAATACTTCTTATGGAAAAAATAAAGGCATCAGGATTGAAAATTCTTGTGGTTACCGGTAGCGCACAACACACTCTGATAGGAAAGCTCACACGCGAACTCAACGGACTCGTAAAAGAAGACATGATAGTAACCGCACTTGACGTGGAACACGGGAAACCTAATCCCGAACCTTATATAAAGGGACTGGAAAAGGCAGGAGTGCAGCCATGGGAAGCGATTGTCGTGGAAAACGCACCGCTCGGAGTAAGAGCTGGCGTGGCGGCAAAGGTTTTCACGATCGGAGTAAACACTGGTCCCCTACCCGATTCTGCACTAATCAACGAAGGCGCAAATCTTATTTTCCACTCTATCAGAGAATTTGCCGAAAAGTGGAAGCAATAAACAAAAAATTACTTACCTTTGCAAAGGTGTAAGCCAAATGCACATGCAAAGTGCATCTATCATTGAAAAAAAATAAACGAAAACAAAAATATTCAGATTATGGCAAATACTGAAAACATCAAAGACGAAGAAGCAAAAAAAAGCCTAAGCTTCGTGGAACAAATCGTTGAGAAAGATCTCGAGGACGGAAAAAATGCAAAACGCATACAAACGCGTTTCCCACCGGAGCCTAACGGATACCTGCACATTGGACATGCAAAAGCTATATGCATGGACTTTGGAGTGGCTGAGAAATACAACGGAACATGCAATCTGCGTTTCGACGACACAAACCCGAGCAAAGAGGATACCGAATACGTGGATTCTATCCTGAACGACATCAAATGGCTCGGATTCCATTGGAACAACATATACTATGCTTCTGACTACTTCCAGAAACTATGGGATTTTGCCGTATGGATGATAAAGCAAGGAAAGGCTTATATCGACGAACAGACAAGTGAACAGATTGCTGAACAAAAGGGAACACCCACTCAACCCGGCGTGGCTTCGCCTTACAGAGACAGACCGATAGAGGAAAGTCTTGAACTGTTCAACAAAATGAATACTGCTGAAGCTGTGGAGGGCTCTATGGTGTTGCGTGCAAAACTCGATATGGCTAACCCAAACATGCACTTCCGCGACCCTATCATGTACCGTATAATACATACGCCTCACCATCGCACAGGAACAAAGTGGCACGCTTACCCAATGTACGACTTCGCACACGGACAAAGCGACTTCTTCGAAGGGGTAACTCATTCAATATGCACGCTTGAATTCGTGCCACACCGCCCATTGTACGACAAGTTCATCGATGAACTGAAAATCTACAAGGGTGAAGAGGACAATATGAATGATTTCCGTCCAAGACAGATTGAATTCAACCGTCTGAACCTTACTTACACCGTTATGAGTAAGAGAAAGCTTCATGCCCTGGTGGACGAAAAACTTGTTGACGGATGGGACGACCCACGTATGCCGACATTATGTGGAATGAGACGTAGAGGATACTCTCCGGAAAGTATACGAAAATTCATCGACAGCATAGGCTACACAAAATTTGATGCTCTGAACGACATGGCTCTACTTGAAGCTGCCGTGAGAGAGGATCTCAACTCTAAAGCTATAAGAGTTTCTGCCGTATTAAACCCGGTAAAACTTGTAATTACCAACTATCCTGACGGACAAACCGAAGAGATGGAGGCGATAAACAATCCGGAAAACGAAGCTGACGGAACTCACAACATTACATTCAGCAAAGAACTTTGGATTGAGCGCGAAGACTTTATGGAGGATGCTCCAAAGAAGTTCTTCCGTATGACTCCGGGCAAAGAAGTAAGACTGAAAAATGCTTATATCGTGAAATGCACCGGATGCACAAAGGATTCTGAAGGCAACATCACAGAAATACAAGCAGAATACGACCCGCTGAGTAAAAGTGGAATGGAGGGCGCAAACAGAAAGGTGAAGGGTACACTACACTGGGTTAGCGCCGGACATTGTAAAAAGGCGGAAGTAAGAGAATACGACCGCTTGTTTAACGTTGAAAACCCTTCTGCCGACGAAAGAGACTTCCGCGAACTTATCAATCCAGACTCTCTGAAAGTAAGAAAAGAATGTTATGTTGAAGATTATGCAGCCACAAAGAAACCTGGCGAATATCTACAGTTCCAAAGAATCGGATACTTCATGGCTGATAAAAACTCTACAGCCGAACATCTGATATTCAACAAAACCGTGGGACTGAAAGACAACTGGGCAAAAATGGCTCAAAAAAAATAAATGCACAAATTATTTTGAACGATAATTATTTCAATTCAAAAGAATTCAAAAACATCCTTTCCCTCTTTGAAAACTCTCAAAAAGAGGGAAAGGATTGCATATTGAGCTCCGAAGAATTTACCGACATTGCTGAATACTACAATGCAAGAGGTTTGCAGGAAAAAGCAGTGAATGTTGCTCAATATGCCCTTTATTTATACCCAAAAGCTTCTGCCCCTTTGCTGTTTTTGGCAAAGTCTGAAGTGGTAATAAACAGAGACCTTGTCAAGGCAAGAGAATATCTGAAGATAATCTCCGACACTAACTATGTGGATTTCTTTACAATCTATGCCGAAACTTTCCTTATGGAAAACAACAAAGAAGAGGCTCTAAGATGGCTTGAAAACGCAACACTCGTTCTCGAAGATGACGATTTGCAAGACCTGTATGTAGATTCTGCCTTTCTGCTCCTTGACTACAATATGCCAGAAGATGCCGAAGCATGGGCAAGGAAAATAAAAGACACAGAATCTGATGAATTTATAAAACTCAAGGCACGTTTCTGCGTTGGAAAAGGTGAATTCTCAAAAGCGATTTCCCTACTTGAAAAGCTTATCGACAATGACCCTTTCTGCTATGACTACTGGGTTTTGCTCTCAAGTGTTCAACTGTCATGCAATATGTATTCTGAGGCTCTGACAAGCATTGAATACGCTATCGCCATTGATTCTAATATCCCTGATGCCTATATGTATCAAGGCAACGCTTTCTTAAAGCTCTGCAACTATGATAAAGCCCTTGAAGCTTATTGCCGTTACACAGAAGGCAGCAACTCCGATGTGGGCTATATGTTACAAGGGCGCTGCCTGTTCTACATGCAAAACAACAGCAAGGCTATCGAGATGTTGAAAATAGCAGAGAACAAATGTCCCAACGACAGGGCAAGACAAACGGACATTTACAAAGACCTTGCCATAATTTATGGCTGGGTCGGCGATTACAGCAACGCAATGCTGTATGTAAACAAAATCAAGAGTCACGGAATTATCGACTCTGAGTTGTTTGTCATCGAAGGGGGTATTCTGCTGAATATGGAGAAATTCGAAGACGCCACTCAAAAGTTCGTACAGGGATACACTTTAGCCGAATCACAAGAGGCTTACTTGCTGCAAGTTGCCGTGGCTTACTATGAACACAGATATGATTCAGCTGCTTATAAAATGCTCAAAGAAGTGCACAGGATAAACCTGGAAAATAAACAGTATGCACCTTACTTTGCTGCTTGCTGCTTTTATCTTGGAAAATACGACGAGTTTATAAAAGCTCTTGAAATTGCCGTGAACGAAACTCCCGACGAGGCGCACACTATATTGGCTGATATCTTCCCTGCAGGACTTGAAACATACGACTATGTAAAGTATGCCAAGTGTCATAAATTTAACGGCGATAACAGAAAACCCGAGTGAAAGGGATAATGGAAAAAAGTGAAAATGTTTTGAACTAATGTACAAAAAATCTTACGAATAAATAAAATAAGAAAAGCGGTTGCCTTCACAGGTTACCGCTTTTATTTCAATAGGTATTAGTCTTTTAAGGTAAAAAGATTGTTTTCAGGATAACGATTGCAAAGTTAGTCTATTTTTTTCTTATTGCAAAACTTTTTCACACTTATTTTGTATCAATCTTTACATTAACTGCAGAATTAACCGTACAATAAAATAATCTATACTCATCTCCAGAATTTAATATGGAGCAAAATGCATATGGACAAATTTTTCTCTTCGTTATGAAACAAAAAAAAGGAACCCAAAAGGTTCCTTTTTTTGTTTCAAACTTTACTATTTAGAAGAACAGATATCTGTTGTCTACAACATTTGCCTTGATATAGAGTTCTTGCATAAAGTTTCCTGCATACTGCATAGCCTTCTGCTTCAGACGCTGCTCTACTTCCTGATCATTGAACTTGCCTGGACGCATAGTCTTCGACTTAACCTGGAAGAGATAAACTCCTGCTTCTCCCTTCACTGCATGGCTTGAGAACTTACCCTTTGCTGTTGCTGCAACAGCACCGCTCAAAGCTGGTTCACTAGCACCAACAGCCGGAACAAATGCAGGCGAAGCGAATGTAACCTGATTCAAATCAGCAATTTTGGCACCCTTGGCCTTTGCAGACTGAATGTTTTTCACTCCATTCAACTTAGCCATAATCTTTTCAGCTTTCTTGTCTTTCAAAACCTGCTGCTTTACGTATTCCTTCACTTTCTCGTCGTCGAGTGAACGGTAACCCTTCTCATGTGTCTTTGTAAGGGCAAGAACAAGCAGATGATCATTGTCACCACACTCATACAGAGGTGAGACACTTCCATCCTTTGCATCAAACAGCCATTTCATTGCTTCACGTGTACCATGTATGCCTGCAACATAATGGTCTGAAGTGGAAACATCATTGCGCTCCTGAACCTTATAACCGAATTTTGCCGCATTCTTCTCGATTCCTTCCAATGTCTGGTTTTCACTTACAAACTGACTGAACTTGTTGTATGCAGCATTATATGTGTCTTTAGAGAACTTGATGTCTTTCTTGATAACTGCTGCCACATATTTTGTTGTCATGCCCTTGCGGTCGGTCACCTGAATAATAAGGTTGCCCTGCTGCATCTCAAGATTCTTCACACCATTAACGCCAAGCGTGTTAAGAGTGTTTATATACTCTTTGGTATCGTTGTCCATAGATGGAGCATTCTGATACTGTGCCGAAGTGAGCCAGTTCTTCTCGCCAGTCTGGTTATATTTCTTTGCCAATGCCTCGAAATCAGCTCCACCTTCAAGTGCCTTGTAAATACTGTCGGCTGTAGCACGAGCTGCATCAACAGTGGCTCCGCCTACCTGTATTGCACGGAACTGTACGGAATCCGGCAATTCCTGACGCGACAAAAGTTTTATTATGTTCAATGTGTTGTCTTGCTTATTCTCCACAACACCTGTTGTTGAACCAACAGCAACAGAATCCAAACGTGCTGCAATATCCTGTGGGAAAGCAGCCTTGGTCTGAGGAATGCCAAGATAATTAACAAGAGATGAGCTCTTGTGCATTAATTGAGTAGGATCAGTTGCCTCTGCCAATTCTTTGTCATACTGTGCAAACTCTTTGTTAAGAGCCACCTTGTCAGCAGAAGAGGCAAACACCTGAAAATCTACATATTTAATATCACGTGTTTCCTGATACTGCTTGAAACGTTCCTTCAGTTCATCATACTTAGCCTTGATGTCGTTCTCCTCTACCTTCACATCCTTGTCGTTAATGTCAGAATAAGGGAATGCCGCAAGCTGAATATTACTTTCCTCATTCTCATCCTTGTATGCCATCTTTGCCGAAACCGGATTTGAAAGGAAGCAGTTTGCAAACAATGCCTGATATTTTTGGGCGAGCAACTGCTGACGCAGAGATTTCTCAACAAAGCCCCAGAAATCATAAACGCTTTGATACTGCTCGGCCATCTGTGGATTCGTTGTTTTTGCACTCTTATACTCATTGAGGAATTTCTTGAGCATGTTTGCATCAAATCTACCTGTCTGCTGATTCACAAAAGGAGTCTGCATAAGCATTGGATTAGTACCTTCTACCAATACATTCTGCAATTCCTTGTCAGTTACAACAAGACCGAGCTTCTTTGCCTCATTCTCAATAATGCGGTTCTGTACATAAGTATTCCAAACCACATCCTTGAGCTGGTTCAGCTCATCATCAGAGAGATTTTCACGTCCCTGAGTGATTTTAATAACATTTGTGTACTCATCAACAAGCTTCTGATATTCCTGCATGTTGATTTTCTCGCCAAGCACTTCGCCAATCTGCTGGCGACTCTCGTTCTTTGCTGAGTCGCACGAACGGAAAGCTTCTTCGGCGATGAATGCCAAAAGTGCGGCTCCGATTACTCCTACGAGTATTGCGCCGTGGCTTCTAATTTTGCCTAATGCTGCCATTAAATTATTTGTTTTAATTATTATTTATTGTTTTCTTTCTATCTCAGAAATCATGAACATCTTTAGGTGTTCCCTATACAGATAGCTCATTTAGCGCACAAAATTACAAAAAAGAAAACATAAAAAAGCATTTTTCTCCATAAATCTGATTTTAATGGATAATTTGCAGCACATTGCGCCTTTCAAACTCCACATATTATAGCATTCTTTATATTAAAATGGAGCAAATTTTCATATTCTAAACAACAAAAAAACGAAGCATTAATTTCCAACTTACATATTTGGAGTTAGAGAGAAGCAATTTTCACGAAATCGTCTCTACGAATAATAAGTTGCCATTACTTAGAAAACAAAACAACTTTGCTTAGCCTTATAAAGGCTGAATACATATTTTTGTCAATTCCGGATTAATGTAGTAAAGATAATTAGAATTTTCATTTTGTTTTTACAGAAATTAAATATATCTTTGCAAAAGAAATTGATATGAAAAACTTTGTTACCAAAAACATTCTTTTGAAATCTTAAATGAACTAAAAGACATGAACAAAAAACTATTAAACGCTGCATTTGTTACTATTGCAACTATGCTGACAGTATCTTGCTCTAAAACAGAAAATGGCAATGTCGAATACATTCCATTTCAAGAGACAGATGACGGACAATGGGGAATGATCTCCATGGATGGGAAAGTACTTTTCAAGGACGAGTTTAAAAACAAACCTACTGTTGTACGAGACGGAAGATTTTTTGTCCGTTCAAAAGAAGGTGTATGGGAAATGTATAATGCGTCCGAAAAACCGAAAAAAATTGGAGGAGACTATGCCCATACATCTGGGTTTAGAAATGGAATAGCTCTGGTTGCACTTAAAGGACAACCGGTTTCTATTATAAATCCAGATGGAAAAATTATAAAGAAACTTGATAAAATTGAAAACAAGGAAGTTGATGGCGTACGCGCTTATAAAGGGGATTATGCTGTTTTTATGACGACAGACTCTTTGTGGGGAGCTATTGACCGGAATGGAGACTGTGTCATAAAACCTGAATACTATTCCCTAAATAATTGCGGGGATGAGAAATTTATTGGAGTCAATGCAAAATATAAAAAGTACATTGAAAAAGGACAAAAGGACAAAGTAAAAATTTCAGTTATAAATACTTCGGGAAAGGTTCTTTTTGACTTCTCAGCAGACAAATATGAGAATACACAAAATCAGTTTACTGATGGAAAACTAGCCATTAGCGTAAAGAAAGACGGAAAGGAAACTTGGGGTATTATCAATGATAAAGGGGATATGATTGTTAAACCTTCTTCTAAACTTAAATCTATAGGCACAATTAATGGTGATGTCTTTACATACAATAATGGCGACGGATGGGGATTGATGAACATAAAAGGAGAAACTCTTATACGCGCGAAATACGAGTTTCTTTACTATGATGAAGACAAGACTCTTGTTGCTGTCGTCAAGGATGGAGACAGCTATGTATACAAATACATTGACGAAAAGGACAATCAAATAGGTGATGATACTTATGTAGAGGCCACATTATATTCTATGTTTGACGGAAAACATGCATGGGTTAAGCCAAACGATAAAATTTATTCTTTAATTGATAAAGACTGTAAACAAATTGAAGGGCTACCAGATATTGTTAATATCGGGACCTATGAAGGGGAATCATATATAGAAAGTGATTATGTTGATTTGGAAAAACTAGTTGCTTCTTTCAGTATTAAAGACAATGGCGTATTAGGGTTCAGTATGACCTCTTCTCCCAAAGAAGTTGTAAAAAAAGCTGTAGAATTAAATTCAGTTAGTGGTGATAAGGAACATCCTGCTGGAACGCCATATTGGTTTGATTATACAAACAATATTACACTCACAAAAGATATAAATGGAGTTAAAGCATGGATACTCTTCAGCTTTTCCGGCAACCTTAGTAAGCAGACCTACAGGACGCAACGCATTATAGATTACGAATTTGGCGACTACTATTGGTATCATGACAATAAGATTCCTACAGGATATGTATGGAATAAAGTTACACCAACCATGTTCGGTATTATAATTAACAATGATGGTAGAATGCACGGAAAACTAAGAAGTCTGTTTAATACATTTGCAAATAAAATTAGAGGTATGGGAAAAATTGCCAAACAGAATAACGGTGCTATTGTTTTCTCATTGAAGAATGGTATGAGAGCAATTCTAACGATGGGAAAAGACAAAGTTTCTATTTACTGGGGAGACCTTAAACCAGTAAAAGACATAGATATCAGTGAATTTAAAGATGCCTGCGAGGAAGATGATTTATCGAATATCTCATATGGATATTTGAATGAACTATTCCCGGATAAAAACAAGATTGACGCTGATACAGTAGAAGTGGATTCTGTGGCGGAATATTAAACCTTAGAACCACAACATCTCCTTATACAACAGTTCCACCCTGTTTCCCATATAACAGCAAATCTGGGTGGAACTGTTACTTTTTAATGGGTGTAACTAACAAAAAAAGAGACACTTACAAAGTAAGTATCTCTCTCCTTAACCATTTTCGTGACTCCGCTGGGATTCAAACCCGGAACCTTCTGATCCGTAGTCAGATGCTCTATTCAGTTGAGCTACGGAGCCATTTCTTAATTGCGAGTGCAAAGGTACACGTTTTTATTTTATCTGCAAAATTTATATTAAAAAAATTTGCAAAAGGAAGCATTTTTACTATTTTATTTACAGATAGAATAAAAACGCATATCTTAAATACAGAAATTCATTCGACATATAGAATATCTATTCGACATATATAATATCGCATTGATACATAACTACCATAACCAGTTACTCAACAGGAACAGCATATTTATCTCCAGTCTGCTTGATGAGTTCACGTGCAATCTTTTTAGGAAATCCTGGACGTTCAACCTTAGCACCAAGACCAGTCTTTGTACGGAGGAATTTGCCGTTCTTTGTTGGCTTAACAGCCATGTCGTTGTATTTCACGATAAGATAAGTGGCAAGTTGTTTCCAACGTGCGAGCATTTGCTGAGCAGTAGTGTTGCTGTATTCAGTAAGGTATTCTACAGCTTTTTCCGGATTAGAGCCACAAAGTTCAACTGCCCTCTTCTCTACCCCACTCTGCTTTTCAAAATATGATGATTCAAGAGAGTCGCGCACTTCCTTAAGCGACGGGAACATCAGGGAGTAGCGCGGATAGACCATATTGCTGACCCAGTTGCAAACCCAATAAGCGTTTTTGTCGCTGAAGGTCACGGCATCAGCTCCCGGAGTGTTGTAACATTCCGGTTGCACTGTGTTTCCGCAATAAACAGGAGTATAGGCAATCATGTTTCCGTCGTCGTTTCCGAACCATAATACTCCTCCCACTTGCCTTGGCAACCAGGAGCGCATTTGAGAAACATAAGAGAAGGCAGACTGCTGAGTGGAAGTTGGCCGCTCGTTGAAATACGATTTCCCGTCTACTTTAAACGTGAGCGGGGTTGGTCGGTAAGGCATTTCCCAAATGCCCTGTCCCATATCGCTGTCGAGAGCAAATGGAGTTCCCTCGTAGTGGTCGCGCATGCAAGCCTGTACATCCTGCACGCTAACCTTGCGGTTAGGTTTTATCCATAGCGGCATAGGTTCAGCATCCTTCACTTTTCCTTCAGCATAAGGCAGATAGCGGTTCATGTCCTGGAAGTGGTTGAAGAAGCTCCACACGCGAGCCTCACAGAAGCGTCTGCCACCGAAATCGGGTGCGGCGTAGGCATCGCAGAAGCTGAAGTCTTTGTCGTTTCCGCTGAACCACCCCATGCGCCTGGCGTATTTGATGCAGTCTTTTGAGAAAAGAACGTTTTTCTTGTCTTTTTGGTCAAATGTGCGTATGCGGCTTTGGTTAGCATGTGCACAGATTGCATCGTCTGGGATTCTCACGGCAACCCACACCACGCCTTTGCTGCCTGGTCCTTTTCCCATCATTTCCATTATCCACGCCTCGTTAGGGTCGCAGATGGTGAATGTCTCGCCTTCGGAGTTGTATCCGTATGTCTCGGCAAGAGTTGTCATTACAGAAATTGCCTGTCTTGCAGTTTTTGAGCGTTGCAGAGCGATGTATATAAGCGATCCGTAGTCGATAATACCAGTAGAGTCTACCATTTCCTCACGTCCGCCAAAGGTTGTTTCGCCTATAGTTACCTGATATTCATTGATGTTTCCGATAACGTTGTAAGTTTCGGGAGCTTCTGGAATTTGTCCGTGGTATTCGTTAGTGTCCCAGTCAAAGATTTTTCTCATTTCCCCTTTGGCGTGTTTCGCTGCGGGATAATGACAAAGGTTTATAAACATTCCGTAGTCGTCGGCATTATAAGAGCAGATTACGGATCCGTCGGCACTTGCCTTTTTGCCGACAATAAAATTTGTGCAGGCAATGGCCTGAAGCACGCCTGCACAAAGTATTAAGGATAGAAATATTTTTTTCATTTCAGCTTTTCTTATTAAATAGCTTTCGTTAGAGAACTGACAATATTTTTAGCAAGCCTTGAAACTCATGTCGAGTCCTTTCACGGAGTGTGTCAATGCTCCTACCGAGATATAGTCTACTCCACACTCGGCATAGTCGCGTATAGTGTCGAACGTTATGCCACCGCTTGATTCCGTCTCAACTCTTCCGTTGATAATTTCCACTGCCTTTTTCGTGTCCTCTATAGAGAAGTTGTCGAGCATCATTCGGTCTACGCCACCATGTTCAAGAACCTGGTTCATCTCATCAAAGTTTCTCACCTCTATCTCAATTTTCAGTTTCAGTCCCTTTTCGTCGAGGTATTTGTGGCAGCGGTCTATAGCGTTTGTTATGCCTCCGGCAAAGTCCACGTGGTTGTCCTTGAGTAGAATCATGTCGAACAGACCGATGCGGTGGTTCATTCCGCCACCGATTTTCACCGCTTGCTTTTCGAGCATTCTCATTCCCGGAGTTGTCTTCCTGGTGTCGAGCACGTGAGTTTTCGTGCCATTCAGTCTCTCCACATATTTATGCGTCATTGTAGCGATGCCGCTCATCCTCTGCATGATATTAAGCATAAGTCGCTCGGTCTGCAACAATGAGCGCACTTTTCCTGTAACCACCATGGCGATGTCGCCCTTTTTCACAGGTGTACCATCTTTGATGAGCACCTCCACTTTCATTGTGTTGTCAAATCTGGCAAAAACCTTTTTAGCCACTTCCACTCCGGCGAGTATTCCGTCTTCCTTTATTAGCAAGTGAGACTTTCCCATTGCATCTTCTGGAATACAACACAACGTGGTATGGTCTCCGTCGCCGATATCCTCAGCGAAGGCAAGATCTATCAGTTTGTCTTCCAATTCGTCTACTGTATACATATTTTTGTTATTTTTTTGTTGTTGTAATCTAAGAGTTTAGGTAGGAACACGAAGCACGAAATCGGGCTCCACACTAAACACTACTTACTCCACACTATATTAGAGGTAAATACCCACGCCGATGCGAAGTCCCACCTTAGAATAGTCTGAGTGGTTTTTGATTGACTGGTCGTAATAAACGGCAGGTTCAACGGTAACACTCTTCCCGAGGAAGAAAGCATATCCAAGTTCGATGCCAGGCATAAAGTCGTTGTAGCTACTGTTTCCTCTCACGAATTTGGCATTTACGCCCATGTAAAGTCCATTCTCTATAATATAGTAGCGACCACCTACGCCAGCTTCAAACGTATCGTCCACGCCATCAACTCCACTGTGGGAGTATCCTGCCATGGCAAGAGCCATCCAGTTGTCGGCAAACATATATCCGCCCTTTGCTTCCACTCCGAGATTGAATTTCTCGGCTCCGCTGTAGCTCATGCCGAGTCCTGTCAGCGAACCGTTGATATAATACTTGCCCTGCTCAAACTGAGCGTTTGCAGCAACAGCCATTACAAGTCCAATGACGAGTAAAAAGAATTTTTTCATAATCGTATATATTTTTCGTTAGTAATCAGTCTTGTTTCATCGCCATTTTGCGTGGCGAAACTTAAAGTTATGCAAATATACAACTTTTCCTTGAAATAAAGGGCAAAGGTTATTTTTTTTCATACGAAACGCGGAATATAGAATACTAATTCAGTGTTTTTGCACGACTTCCTCATACAGAGAAATACGATTTGCAAATTTCACAGGTAAACATTCTCCACAAGATGGCACAGGATGCCGGTGTGGACATTTTGAACACTTTTAAAAAGAATCGTAAAGATTTTTTCGGGGGAGAAAATGCCAAAATGCCAAAGTGTCAGCAGTATCAAAAAACTGACAAAAATTATAACTCATTGATAATCAATAATAATAATAATTTAGGACAGGATTGGCACAACTGGCACAATTGGCACAATCAGGAAAAAATCGAACAATCCAGAGAAAAATAGAACAATTTTGGAGGGAGAGACGTTTTGTGGAAGTTTTGACCACTTTTATACAACTTTCCTTAAAATAAATTGTATAACACATTTTCTTCTTTAGTCTTGTAATCATAACTTGCACCTTTCTACTGAAAATCTTTTTGACTCATCCGATATATGGAGTGACACTTCAAGCACCTGAAGAACCATTTTTTTTACGTAGGAAACGGCGGTTTCTAATTATAAAGCAAGGCCTTGATGCGACAGAGCGTCGCTTTATGTCAAAAAAAAGTAATAAGAAATCCGGAAATGTATGAAAAGTAACTGTCAGCGATGTATTTTAGCTGATTTTTAACAATAAAAAGAACATAAGATAGTACAAAAACAGCTGTATGGAGTCTATTATATAAAGGAAAACTACAGAAATAATTTGGTATATAAACAAACTAATAACATAATACAGAATGAAAATTAATGAAAAATACCATGGCGTTGTTGTGCCTATGGTAACACCAGTAACAAAGGATGGCAACATAGACAATGCTGCCGTGGAGAGAATTATCGAAAACTTTGCAAAACACAATGTGTCGGCCCTCATAATGGGAACAACAGGCGAAGGAAACTCCGTGTCGGCACGACAGGGTGCGGAAATGATAAGGAAAGCCGCCAAGACCGCTGCCGGAAGGATTGTGGTATATGCCGGACTGGGCGGAACATGCATCAGCGAGCAGATGGAAGCCGCCAAGATGTTTATCGAAGCTGGTGCAGATGTAATAGCCGCCACACTGCCAAGCTACTACGCACTTACACCAGAGCAGATGTATACCTATTATAAAAATCTTGCCGACAATATCTCTGTTCCACTTATGCTCTATAATATCACAATCACTACACATATGAGTATTCCACTCGACGTGATAGAGAAATTGAGCCACCACCCGAACATTGTTGGACTGAAAGATTCGGAGAATGATATAGAGAGAATGGAAGAAGCTCTGAAGATGTTTGCCGACAGAGAAGACTTTGCATATTTCTGTGGATGCGCAGCCAATTCCGCACATGCTCTGAAGTGTGGCGCAGACGGAATAGTGCCGAGCGTAGGCAACTTTATGCCAAAGGCTTACAACGATTTGTTCGAGGCAGGAATTAAGGGTGATGAGGCAACCGCCGAACGACTGCAGCAGGAAACCATAACCGTGGGAAAAATCAACACTCAGGGGCTCACGCTGGGACAGTCGCTTGCAGGACTGAAGGTGATAATGAAAGAATACGGACTGTGTGAAACTTACATGTTGCCGCCGCTTACAGAACTTGATGAAGACACGGTGCAGAGAATTAGAAAGGAAATTCGGCAGTATATGCAATAACCGGGGAAAAAGAACCTGACTAATACCTTAAATAAAATATGGAAACATCATCACTACATTGGATAGACATCGCCATAATCATCGCTTCGGTGATATTGGCACTTTGTGTGGGCTTCTATTTCTCAAGAAACCAGAAATCAACGGAGACTTACTTTGCAGCCAACGGCAACATACCGTCGTGGGCTGTGGGTATGTCGATGTTTGCCACCATCATAAGTAGCGTAACGTTTCTTGCATATCCGGGTAACGCGTATGCTGGAAACTGGATTCTGCTCGTTCAGGGACTAATGGTGCCCATCGTGCTTGTATGTCTCATCGGATTCATCGTGCCACTCTACCGCAAAGTGATACGACTGAGCACATACGAATACTTTGAACGGCGGTTCGGTCCGTTCGCCCGTATATACAGTTCGCTTGCCTTCGTTCTGGAACATTTCTCGAAAATGGGCACCATCCTGTATCTGCTCGCCCTTGCAATGGCAATGTTTGTTGGCGGCATGGACATCCGCTGGGTTATCATCATCATCGGCGTAGTGGTAATCGTGATGACATTCTTCGGCGGTATGGAGGCCATCATATGGATGGACGTCATACAGGGTTTTCTGCTCATCATCGGCGGACTGCTCGCCGTTGGCATATTGTTCTATCTCACCGACGGCGGACCTGCAGAGATTTTCCGTATCGCCGGCGAATACAAAAAGATAGACTTCGGTCCGTATGACATGGATCTCACACATTTGACATTTCTCGTTATGGTGCTCAACGGTATATTCTACGCATTGCAAAAATACGGCACGGACCAGAGCATCGTGCAGCGCTACCTAACGGCACGCGACGACCGCAGCGCAAAGCGCGCATCATATCTGGGCATATTCCTCAGCGTACCCACATGGGCACTGTTTATGTTTGTGGGCACCTGTCTCTTTGCTTACTACCACATCAATTCCGGGGCGCTGCCCGAAGGAATAAAGAGCGACGAGGTGTTCCCCTACTTCATATCAACAGAGATGCCTGTGGGTATCACCGGACTGATACTTGCAGCCCTGATAGCCGGAGCTATTTCGAGTATCGATGCCGACATCAACTGTATCTCGGCAATCGTAGTGGAGGATTATTACGGAAGATTCAAGAAGAACGTGAGCGACAAGCAGAAGATGCGTGTGGGAAGATGGGCCGTTATAGTAACAGGCATTGGAGCCATACTCTGCGCCTTGCTTTATGTGGCATGGGGCGGCGAAGGAGTGCTCGGCACGCTCTTCGGTCTTTACGCCATACTGTCGGCAGGTATCGTGGGAATATTCCTGCTTGGACTTTTCAGTCGGCGTGCCAACTGGCAAGGTCTTTACATCGGCATTGCCGCTGCCATATTGTTCACGGCGTATGCCGTGCTTACATCCACGAAATACGGAGTTTCAATGATTCTCGACCTTGGCGACTGGAACTTCACTCACCACAAATACATGCTGGGCGTTTACAGTCATATAATTGTGCTGGTAGTGGGCTACGTGGCAAGTCTGTTCTTCAATACACCACTTGCTGACAAAGAGCTAACAATCTACGGATATCTTGAAGAGAAAAAGAATAAGGAATAGGGATAAAAAGGGGGAGTCCTTTGGATTTCCCTTTTTATTATCAAAAAAAAATAAAAAAATGAAAGAAATAACACTATTACAACCACAGAAAATCGTTTTCGGAACCGGTTGCATTGAACGGTTCAAGGAAGATTATCTATCAATGGGATACAAGCGGCTGTTTATCGTTACACTGCCGTTCATGCTCCCGTCTATCAAGGATACTACAGATTCTCTCGCAGCCTCGGGAGTGGATATAGAGTTTTACACAGAAATTAGTGCCGAACCGTCTATAACGGATTTCAAGACGGTATTGGCAAAGGCACAAGCTTTCAAGGCAGACAGTTTTCTCGGTATCGGCGGCGGAAGCGTGCTCGATGTTACAAAGCTCGTGGCAACACTTCTCGACAGCCGGCAGAAGATAGAAGACCTGTTTGGAACAGGACTTATAAAAGAAAAGGGAAAATGGTTTGCATGTATGCCGACTACAGCTGGAACAGGAAGCGAAGTATCGCCTAACGCCATTTTGCTCGACGAGAGTGATTTGCTGAAAAAAGGTGTGGTTAGCCCTTACCTAATGGCAGACGCAGCATATATCGACCCGAAACTAACATGGAGCGTGCCGGCAAAAGTTACAGCCGAGACGGGAATGGATGCCCTTACCCATTGCATCGAGGCATATACAAACAAGTTTGACCACCCGATGGTGGACATGTATGCCTTGATGGGAATAAAACTTATTGCTGCCAATCTAGAACGTGCCGTGAAAAACGGAAAAGACCAGGAAGCGCGAGAAGCAATGGCACTGGGAAGTATGTATGGCGGACTCTGCCTTGGACCTGTAAACACGGCTGCCGTGCATGCCCTGTCTTACCCTTTGGGAGGAGAGTTTCATATCTCACACGGACTTTCTAATGCTATCCTGCTTCCATCGGTGATGCGTTTCAACTATAGCGCAAATCCTGAGAAATATGCCGAGGTGGCTATTGCTTGCGGTGTTGAGCGAAAGGAGAACGACGAAAAGACTGCAATGGCAGGGGTGGATTTTATAACAGAACTTTCAAAAAGGTGTGGCATACCTACAACACTATCAGAAATTAATATTCCGGAGAGTGCAGTGGACAGAATGGCAAAGGCCGCGATGAATGTGCAGCGATTGCTGAAAAACAATCCGCGCACCGTAACCGAAGCGGATGCCAAAGAAATTTATGAAAGTCTTTATTGATAGTGAGAACTATACTTCTTAAATAAAGAAAAGGGAAAAATGAAACCAATATTAGCTATTACAATGGGCGATCCGGCAGGAATCGGACCGGAAATAATCCTTCAGGCACTAAGTCTGAAAGAAATTTACGACAAATGCAAGCCCCTCGTTACGGGTGATGCCGGAGTTATGGAATTCGTGGCAAGGCAACAGAATTCTACTCTAAAAATCCATGCCATAGAAAAGGTTGAGGATGCAAAGTTTGAACTTGGAATTGTTGATGTGCTGGACCTGAAACTTATCGACATGCAGACGTTTGAACAAGGTAAAGTTGCCGTGCAATGCGGCAATGCTGCCTTTCAGTCTGTAGTAAAAGCCATTGAACTTGCCATGAATGACGAGGTGAACGGAACGGTTACAGCCCCACTAAACAAAGAAGCATTGAATTTGGCAGGTCATCATTTTGACGGACACACCGAGATTTATGCCACATACACTCATACGAAGAAGTATGCCATGTTGCTGGCAGACGAATTTCTGCGGGTAATCCATGTATCTACACACGTGCCGCTGCGCAAGGCGTGTGACCTTGTAAAAAAGGAGCGAATCATTGACGTTACAGAACTTATAACCGACGCATGCAAGCAGTTTGGCATAGAAAATCCGAAAATAGGTATAGCCGGACTGAATCCGCATGCCAGCGACGGTGGACTCTTCGGCGACGAGGAGCGCCTGGAGATAGAACCTGCAGTGAGGGAGCTGAAAGCTCGTGGATTCAACGTGGAAGGACCAGTACCGCCCGACACACTTTTTGCCAAGGCGAAATGTGGCAAATACGACGGATGTGTTGCTATGTATCATGACCAGGGGCATATCCCATTCAAAGTAGTGGGATTCAATTGGGACAAGGAAACAGGAAAGATGTCTACGGCAAAAGGAGTGAACATAACACTCGGGCTACCAATCATCCGTGTTTCAGTAGACCACGGCACAGCTTTTGACGTGGCAGGAAAAGGAGTGGCAAGTCCAGACGCATTGTTGCTATCTATAGACTATGCCACAAAGATGGCTCTTTCAAGGAATAAACAAGAAATCTAAATCCTACTGTTAGAGATATGATTATTGTACTGGCTGACGACATTACCGGGGCTGCAGAAATTGCAGGAATTGCCCTTAGCGAAGGAAGGAACACTTTATTGACAATGAACAGACTGCCACAGAACGCCAATGGGGCAGATGTGGTGGTAGTTGCCACCGATATACGTTCGGGAGACAGTTCCAACGCAAAAAAAGAAACGGAGCGTCTCTGCCATGAAATACATGAGATGAAAATAAACAGCAAGGAGAATATCGAGATTTTCAAAAAAACAGACTCGGTGTTGAGAGGACACATCAGCACCGAGCTTCTGTCGCTGACTGAAGGTCTGGGGGTCAAGCGCTCTTTGCTCGTCGCACAAAATCCGTCGAAAGGGAGAGTGATAAGAAACGGAATATATTATGTAGACGACATACCGCTGGATGAAACTATGTTTCGCAAAGACCCGGAATTTCCGGCATTATCGTCAAAGGCATGCGAACTGGTGGGTAAAAACTGCTGCAGGTCATTGGCTTTGGGTGAAGAATATGTGGATGAGGCTGACGGTATAATCCTTATTGCAGATGCTGCAAACATTGCCGACATTGAAGATCTTGCAAAAAATGTTCACGAGAAGACCCTTGCTGCCGGCGGAGCGGATTTCTTCAGAGAATTTCTAAAGCAAAAGTACTGTTCCCCTACCCTTTCAGAAAATGGCAAAGAAAAAGCCAGGGAGGTTCATGACAGTGTGGAGATAAAGGGCTTAAGCGATATAGCCACGGCAGGCAAAAAAATTCTTGTGGTATGCGGAAGCACGCAGAGCAAATCTATTGTAGATACTGCATTAATGCGAAAAAGGCACGCCATTGAACAAGGTATTCCCGATAATATTTTTGAGGGAGCAGATCCAAAAGTATGGATAGACTCTGTTTCTGACAACTATCTAAATGCACAAGCGTATATTCTTCGAGTTGGCGAACATAATGTAAAGGGAGCAGAATATGCCAGGCGCATAAGAAATGTGATGGCCATGGCTGCAAAAGAAATGACAAGAAAAGCAATGCCCCACTTTCTTGTTATCGAAGGCGGGGCAACAGCTTTTTCCGTATTGGAAAGAATTGGATGGACTTCGTTCACCGTGGCAAGAGAATATGCACCGGGAGTTGTTGGCATGATGCACGGCAAAACCGAAGTTATACTAAAACCTGGCAGCTACCCATGGGGTAAACTGTTTGATTGACGTGTAGAAATCTATGCTGATTTTTTTTCTTTTCTTGATTGTGTCAAATACTAATTTCGCCACTACCGTAACAACGATGGTGATTTTCGTCGTAGACTACACAGAACTGTCCCGGTGCAACTCCATGTATTGACTCTTCAGCATGAATAACATAATGGCGATTGTCTATTTTCTCTATAATTGCAGGATGATATTCTGGAGTGTGGCGAATCTTGAAAGTTACCCTTTTCATATCAACCTCACGCGTAAGAAAATGAAAATCCAACACCGGAAAATCCTTTTTATATGCAGTCTGCGGATCATAGCCATGGCTAACGTACAAGATATTCCGTTCAACGTCTTTCTTGACCACAAACCATGGTCCGCCACCAAAGCCAAGTCCCTTTCTCTGTCCTATCGTGTGATACCACAAGCCACGGTGCTTACCAATCTCCCTGCCGGTTTCCAATTCCACTACATCTCCAGGATTATCGCCAAGATAGCGGCGGATATAATCGTTGTAGTTTATTTGGCCAAGAAAACAGATACCCTGACTATCTTTTCTTTTAGCGTTTACAAGATGCTCTCGCTCTGCAATTTTCCTAACCTCATCTTTTTGGAAATGACCTATTGGAAAGATTGCCTTCTTCAACTGCCAAGAGTAAATCTGTGCAAGGAAGTCTGTTTGGTCTTTCACCGGATCTGGACTCGTCGTTAGCCACTTTTCGCCGTTTTCGTCAATTTCTGTCTGTGCATAATGCCCTGTGGCAATAAGGTCATAATTGTGTCCCATCTTCTCATGAAAGGCACCAAACTTGATAAGTCTGTTGCACATCACATCAGGATTAGGAGTAAAGCCTGCTTTCACCTTCTCCATAGTATAGCGTGTTACTTCGTCCCAGTATTCCCTATGGCAATCCACCACTTGCAAACTGCAGCCATACTTGTGGGCCACAGCCGTAGCCATTTCTAGATCTTCCTCAGAAGAGCAGTCCCATTCCTCCTTTTCCTCCGGGCCTATCTTTATATAAAAACAATCAGGATGCAGTCCTTTTTCCACGAGTTCGTATACTACGACAGAACTGTCTACTCCCCCTGAGAGCAACACAGCGATTTTTTTGTTTATCAGTTCTTCGGTATTCATCGTCAAGCAATTCAATACTTTTATTTTTTCATTTTAGTTAGCATATCATAAATTCTCTGCACCGGAAGTCCCATCACGTTAAAGTAGCTACCTTCAAGAGCCGTTACTCCGATATAGCCTATCCACTCCTGTATGCCGTATGCTCCAGCTTTGTCGTAGGGTTTATATTTGTCTATATAATAATAGATTTCATCATCCGAAAGTTTTTTGAAAGTAACATCTGTCGTTACGTGAAAGCTGGTTTTCTGCTTGCATGTAGCGATACAAACACCTGTAGTTACTTGATGTGTCTTTCCACTGAGCAATCTGAGCATATTGTAAGCCTCGGCAGCATCTTTCGGCTTGCCAAGGATTCTGTTCTGGCAAATCACAACGGTGTCAGCAGTAATCACAAGCGTATTGTCGACAAGAAGGTCTGTATATGCAGACATCTTCTCTTCGGCAATATATTGAGCAACTTCATGAGGGCTAAGATTATCAGGATAATCCTCGCTGACACCTTTTCTGACTAAAACCCGGAAGTGGAGGTCCAAGCCTGCAAGTAGTTCCTTACGGCGAGGACTTCCACTTCCGAGTATAATATTGTATTGTTCTAACATTCTTTCTGATTCTCTTAGAAATGATAGCCAAGTGTAAATAGAACCTGATGGCGCTTGTTGTTTACATCAACTGCATCGCATATGTTCTCGTTGGCTTTCAGTGCCTGGTCGTCTACGAAATACTCCGTGAAGGCATGGAAGCGTCCTTTCTGCACATTATACTGATAAGCCAGGTCAAACGAGAATTTGTCTACTGTGTATCCTATACCGCAAGTGATGCGGTTTGTAGCCTTCCAGTTCGTATAGTCGGTTGTCGAAGCATAATATGAACCAGGAGAGTCGAGATACGAATTCTTATAACCCGTTTCCTTATACATCGGCGACACATAATTATAGCCAAGTCTGATGGCAAGGTTGTCCTCCGGTTTCAGTTCCAGACCAAGTTTCAGAGTGCTTACGCCTTTCAGAGTATTCTCTGTATGGCGGTTCATCTCTCTGTCGGAGCTACTGTTTGTATAATAAGTATCATAATACCAGTCGTAACTGTCGCCATCATTGATTCGCGAATCAAGAGAACTGTAATCAGCATATTCGTAGCCGGCACCAACAGCAAGATAGTTTCCAAATGTGGTGCCTACACTTAGTCCAAACTTCCATGGGGTATATAGTTTGAAATCGTAAGACTCACCTATATCATACCCGTTTCTCGTGCCATAGGCTTCATTCAGGTGTGAGTTGTCAATGGTGGAATAATTCGAAGTTGTGAGATCATACCATATAGGAGTTGCAACCGACAGTCCGAAACGGAACGGAGAATCCTCTACAGGGCGGATGATGACACCGGCTTTTACATCAAATCCCGTGCCTGTTATTTTCCTATTGTCTGTCAGGAGCGTGGAACCGATAGAAGCATCGTTGTTGTCTACCAGGTTTTCCGCATATTCACTGTATCCCCTGTAGTGCACATCATGTATACCTACAGTAAGACCGAGATAAACACGGTCGTTGATATTTCCGCTCAAGTTGAAATCATACGTACCGATGTAGCCTGTGTGTGCCCTGTCGAACATAAAGCCAGAAGCACCAAGGTAGCCATCTATCACCCCCGGTGATCCTGCAACGGGCAAGAGAGCATTGGCATATAAATAGTCTACTTGAGTGCAAGAATTTGTATTTCCATTGTATCCACCAGATTTTTCAAGCAAGTCGAATGCACCATCCTGGCTTTTCAGATAAGTTGCCTTGTTCTGCGAAGAATTATTGTTCAACTTTCCTGCTGCCGACAGTATATAGTCAAAGTTTTTACTCTTATGATAGTTGAAGGCAATGTTCAAGAACGACTTGTTGCCAACACGCTTAGAGTAAACAAATCCTATCTGATCGAAGCTCATATTTGTCTTGTGTCCGTTTGCAAAGCTCTTGCCATCCTGCTGTGTTACAAAACCGAAAGAAAGATTTGCCGTGGAATGGCGGAAGAGTCCGATACCCGCCGGATTGGTAGAAATTGTGGAGATGTCAGCACCCAGAGCATCCATCGCTCCACCCATACCTACATAACGAGCCGTTCCGTTAAGGTCTTGACTTGCAAGTTTTGCATTTTCATATGTTTCCTGTGCGCTGGCAGAGGCTGACGCTATCAGCGCAACAGCTGAAAATAGAACTATCTTATTCATTGTTTTTTCGTTTTTTTGTTAGTTAATTATTTGGAGTAATAAGACTAATGGGAGTAATATGACTGATATAACAGGAATACTAAAAGCCCTAATCCTTAATCTCTATAATCATGAAATTCTATCTACGTCCTCCCACATGGCCACCACCGGAGCGTCCGCCGCCGCTAAAGCCGCCACCTCGGCTACCGCCACCGAAACTTGAACCACTGCTAAAGCCACCGCCACGGTTGAACGAACTACTTTCAAAAGAAGAGTTGTTGCGATATGACGAAGACTGGTTGAAGTCGTTGCGTCTGAACTCGTCACTAACGCGCTGCTGCGTGAAAGAGTCATTGTTGCGTCTGTAATTTGAGAAGTCGGAACTTCTTCTTGTCGACTGACGGTTGTAAGCATCGGTGTTTCTGCTGCTCGTGCTGTTGCTGCCGCGATAGGATGACAGTCCGTTATTGCGCAAGCCTGTATCAACACCTCCACGACGACTTGTGTCTATACCTCCTCGTCTGCCGTTGTCTACCCATCCGTGGTTTGCAGTGCCCGTTACTCCACCGGGATTATGAGGATGGTAAACTACTGTAGCCCCCCAATAAGGGTGTCCCCATCCATAGTCATAAAACCATGGATCATACCATCCGGCATAGTCGTAATACCACGGATTATACCATCCGCCATAATATCCATAATACCCATAACGCCATGGTCTGCCCCAGGTGTAACTATAATATGGTCCGTAATAGCCGTAGTATGAACGATACCATGGATCATCGAAGAACCAAGGATCGTAAGCCCAGAAGAAATCGTCGTCGAATCTGTGCAGACGGCGATAGTAGGAATAATCGTCGTCTTCATTATATCCGTCATATTTCCCGAAATTTCTGTCAGCCTTACTTTTTACATAAACAGAATCAGGAACATTTCCACTGAAGTCTATCACGTCTGATGTTGAATCACCGATACTCTGATAGTAACTGTTGAAGTTCCTACGGTTATATTCGTCTACGTCACGGTTTATGCCGCTATAATATACAGGACACTTGTTCAACTTTTCGGTTTTACTTTCAGCCTTGTCCTTCTTAGGCGAGAAATACATGTCGTCTTGAGCATTTGTCACAAACGGCATCATACCAACCATCAATGTCAAAAGAACAAACTTTTTCATATTCTTGTCTCCTTGTTTTTTATAATCCAAACAAATCTGTGGAAGAGTCTAATTGCTTATCCACAATGCAAAATTATCATTCTTTTATATGCAAAAATACGGAAAAACCCTATAACGCGATAGGTTTTCCCCTATTTTTTTTATATTTGCAACTAAATAAAACATAAGATGAAGTATTTTAAAACAAAATTTCTAATAAAAAGCTCAGATGGCAGCATCCTCAGCAAGGAAATGCTCAACACAGCAAGAGAGTTGTGTGCAGCCCTTGCCGGTTATGCTGGATATGAATCGTTTGAAGATTCTGACAATGGAATTGACGGGTATGTGCAGCAGAATTTGCTCGACAAAGACACTCTTGAGACATCGTTCACGGAATTTCCTATTGAAGGAGTAACCGTGGAATATTCCACCAGTGAAGCGGAAGACAAGAACTGGAACGAAGCATGGGAAAAAGAAGGTTTTAGTCCCATCATTATCAGAAACAAATGCCGTATCCACGACATATACCATCCTGTAGAGAAGAACGACGAGTTTGCTGTGGATATCGAGATTGACGCAAAACAAGCTTTCGGCACAGGCACACACAACACTACACGTATGATTGTGGGGGAGTTGCTGGATATGGACATAAAAGGCAAACGCGTGCTTGACTGCGGATGCGGAACGGGCATTCTGTCTATCGTGGCAGCAAAATGTGGCGCCGGCGAGATTACAGCATACGACATTGATGAATGGAGCGTGGACAACACACGCCACAATGCTGCAATAAACAATGTTAACAATATAGACGTGATGCTTGGTGATGTAAATATAATTAAGGGAATAGAAGTAAAGTATGACATTGTTCTTGCAAATATAAACCGAAACATTTTGCTTAACGATATGCCAGCATTAAGCCAAAAGATGAAAAGCGGAACAGTATTCATTATAAGCGGTTTCTATTCCGAGGATGTTCATGTTCTTAAAGAAAAGGCAGCCTCTTTGGGATTGGCATACGACAGTATGAATTCCTCAGAAAACTGGACTTTACTCAAGTTCATAAAGAGTTAGTTGCACAGATATAAGCAAAGATATTTTTCCTACGCATAATAAAAGCCCGTACTTCCATTGAAGAGTACGGGCTTTATTGTATGAACAAGGCGATAGACGATAAATCAACACCTTATTATATTATATGTTATCTTATTCTGTCGGCTGCCCTTATCAAGGCTTCGTCAGATTTTACCCCATTTCGAGCCATGACAACCAGAATCAAGGCTACAAGCGGAAGTACAGCTGCAAACTTTAAACCAAAGGCAGAGTCAGCTACGGCAATATCAGTATAAGCGAATACCACATATACTATATACCATAAGATAACAAGCAATATATTCCAGCTACAAAGCTTGATCTGCAATTTTCTGTTCTTATACAGAAATATAGTAGCGAGGGAAATGAGCGTGTCAATGAACAGGATTCCGAACAATGGTGCAACACAGAAGTCGGCAGCGCCATTACCGTCAATAATCCACAAGTTATACATAACCGCGTCTACACCCAGCTTGTCTGGATGATACACTCCAACAGGAAGCATAAGACATATCAAAGCCGCAATAGCAGCAAGCAAGAGGAATACCGACTGTTTACGCTGTATCATGCCTCTTTACCATTATTGTCTGTAGATGGGTCGCGCCAATAGATGTTGCCGTCAATAAATTCCTGAGTGGCAAGCAGTGTTGGCTTCGGCAATTTTTCGTAGTACCTTGAGATTTCTATCTGTTCACGGTTTTCAAAAACCTCCTCAAGACTGTCGTTATAAGAAGCGAACTCAGCAAGTTTCTTGCTCAAATCCTGCTTGATTTCCACAGAGATTTGATTGGCACGTTTACCGATGATAGCAACACTCTCATAAATATTTCCGGTTTCATCGCAAAGATCCATGATATTACGCGTTACTGTGTTTACCGGTGCTTTTGACTTTTTATAATCCATTTTGTTTATTAAATTATTTTGTTTGTTTTATTTTTTTTCGTTGCGACAACAGGAAAACATTTGGCTTTTTTCCTGAAAGATCCTTAAAATATCAATTATTGAAACTTGTAAAAGGAATCAGTCTTTAACATATTTCTTACACGTTGCAATATATTTCTCTGCAAGTGCCCTGTCTTTAGAATCAGGATACTCATTGATGAAACCGTAGCACTCGTCTTCGGCATCACGAAAACGGTCTATCTTCTTTGCCTCCACACTTTGCTGTGCAAGTTCAAACTTGCTCTTCATAACAAGCTTTGCAAAGTCCTCTCGCATACTCGTGTACGGATAGTCTTTCAGTGCATTTTGAGCAGTTATGATACATGCCTCATAATTGCTGCCGCCATTGGTGCAGTTGCCGAAATAAGTTCCGAGGTTATAATACAACTGTGCGGAATACAACTCTTTCTTCACGAGCTTATCCTGTAGTGTGAAAAGTCTATCCTGCGCCTCTTTCTTCATGCCCGCATCCTGAAACAAGTCAAGGTAGTCTTGAAACGCAGCTATGGCATTTACTGTCTGCGTCTGATCAAGACGAGGCTCAGGAGTACTCATATACAGACTTTCGCCAATGTAATATGACGCCATCTCTGCATAGATTCCTTTTGGATACGTCTTAAAGTACTTCTTGAAGTATTCGGAAGCGGTTTCATAATCCTTGCTCTTGAACTCAGCCATTGCAAGCATATACAGGCTTTCCTCAGCATTGTCGGTACCTTTTTGTATAGTAACGAGTTCCTGGAGCAATGTCGTTGCCTTTATGTATTTTCCTTTGGCATAGCACTCCTTTGCATACTCGTATTTCAAGTCATTATCCGATGATTTGTAAACTTGATTAAATTGGTTTACACAACCGGTAAGCATCAACAAAGAGCCAGCCATTGAAACAACTATCTTCTTATTCATAAATAATTAAAATAGATTTGAGTTGCAAAATTACACATAAATATCTATACATCAAAATATAAATATCTTTTTTGAATATTTTTTTATATGAAATTTGCCATATTAGCATCAAATTAAGTATTTTTGCAAAATAAAACGGCGAAATAAAATTTTCTCATTCTGCAAAATTATTAATGGAACATTTTTCTTTAACATCAAAATACGCTCCGACAGGCGACCAGCCTGAAGCCATAAAAGAACTCACCGAGGGGATAAACCGCGGAGACAAGGCTCAAGTTCTGCTTGGAGTTACAGGTTCAGGAAAGACTTTCACCGTGGCCAACGTAATTGCAAACATAAACAAGCCTACCCTTGTTTTAAGCCACAACAAGACATTGGCCGCACAGCTTTACGAAGAAATGAAAGGATTTTTCCCAGACAATGCAGTGGAATACTATGTGTCATATTACGACTACTATCAACCGGAGGCATATCTACCGCAAACGGATACGTATATAGAAAAAGATCTTGCAATAAATGAAGAGATAGACAAATTAAGATTATCTGCGGTTTCATCGCTACTTTCCGGAAGAAAAGACGTCATTGTCGTTTCGTCAGTATCATGCATCTACGGTATGGGGGGACCTACTGCCATGGCACAAAGCGTGATACATATAAAGAAAGGACAGGTATTAAACAGGAATATGTTTCTCAGAAATCTTGTGGATTCCCTGTATGTCAGAAACGACATAGAATTACAACGTGGAAACTTTCGCGTCAAGGGAGATACCGTAGACATATTTATGGCATATAGCGACAATGTGGTTAGGGTCACATTCTGGGACGATGAAATAGACACTATCGAGGAAGTTGATGCAATAACCTTTCACCGCATTGCATCATTTGAAGAATACCAAATTTATCCGGCAAATCTATTTATCACTTCAAAAGAACAAACGCAACAGGCAATAGAACAAATATCGAGAGACTTAGACGAGCGTGTGGATTTCTTTAACGAAATCGGCGATACCATTAAGGCTCAGCGCATTAAGGAGCGTGTGGAATACGATATAGAAATGATTAAAGAACTCGGACACTGTTCGGGTATAGAAAACTATTCAAGATATTTCGACGGTCGAAATGCTGGCGACAAACCTTATTGCCTGCTTGACTTTTTTCCAAAAGACTATCTCATGGTTATAGACGAAAGCCACGTTACAGTGCCACAGATTAGAGCAATGTACGGAGGCGACAGAGCAAGGAAACAAAATCTTGTAGAGTTCGGGTTCAGACTTCCGGCAGCATTCGACAACCGCCCGCTAAAGTTCGAAGAGTTTCAGGAAATGACCAACCAAGTGATTTATGTTTCTGCAACGCCTGCCGAATTTGAACTTGAGGAAGCCGAAGGCGTTGTAGTTGAACAGGTAATACGCCCCACGGGGCTACTGGATCCGGATATCGAAGTACGCCCGAGCGAAAACCAGATCGACGATTTGCTGAATGAAATACAGATTCGCATAGAAAGGGACGAAAGAGTGCTTGTAACAACTCTTACGAAACGAATGGCGGAGGAACTCACAGAATACTTGCTCAACCATGACGTAAGGGCAAACTACATACACAGCGACGTGGCAACACTCGACAGAGTGAAGATAATGAATGACCTGAGGGCGGGACTTTTTGATGTTCTCGTTGGCGTGAATCTGCTAAGAGAAGGACTGGACTTACCGGAAGTGTCGCTCGTGGCAATTCTCGACGCAGACAAAGAAGGATTCTTGAGATCTCACCGTTCTCTGACACAGACGGCGGGACGTGCCGCCAGAAACGTAAACGGAAAAGTTATCATGTATGCCAATTCCATAACTGAAAGTATGCAACAGACAATAGACGAAACAAACCGTCGCAGACAGAAACAGATGGCATACAACAAAGAAAACAACATCACACCGAGAAAGATAGAAAAAGAAATCAAAACAAATGCTTTAGGCATAGCCACAGAAACTTCTGATACAAAAGTAGTTGCCAAGAAGAAAGAAATAAAATATTCGCCATATATAGAAAACGAAACTGCTTTTGCCGCAGACCCGATAATGAGAAAAATGAGCAAGGCGGAAATAAGGAAATGCATCGAGAATACAACGAAACTGATGAAAAAGGCAGCTAAAGAATTGGATTTCATACAGGCAGCACAATACCGCGACGAGATTGTGCGTATGCAAGAACTGGAAAAAGAAGCGGAATAGACAATAGACAACTCATCTTACGATGCCTCCCACTTTCATAACGAAAGAAAAAATCGTTTTCAAAATAAAGAATCAATAGCTAAAAATACCGAATCACGCACCATTTGAAAGTATAAATACATAAAATAGATTTATAATCACAAAAATATTTTGGCGGATTTTTTTTTATTGCTAACTTTGCACATCGTATTTTTGAACATATAACAATAAAAAAACTATAATTGTGGCAGAAACAAAGTACATCTTCGTCACTGGCGGTGTGGTTTCATCGCTTGGCAAAGGAATTATCTCTTCGTCAATAGGTAAATTGTTGCAGGCAAGAGGCTACAACATCACTATTCAGAAATTTGACCCTTACATCAACATCGATCCGGGCACTCTTAACCCATACGAGCACGGCGAATGTTACGTTACGATTGACGGTATGGAAACCGACCTTGACTTGGGGCATTACGAGCGTTTCACGGGCATACAGACGACTAAAGCGAACTCGCTCACAACCGGACGTATATACAAGGCTGTAATCGACAAGGAAAGACGCGGCGACTATCTGGGAAAGACCATACAGGTAGTGCCTCACATAACAAACGAGATAAAACGCAACATAAAGTTGCTCGGCGAAAAGAACCATTATGATTTCGTAATCACGGAAATCGGCGGAACAATCGGCGATATCGAAAGTGCACCATATCTGGAAGCCATCCGACAGATGAAATGGGAACTGGGCAAGAGCGCTGTATGCGTCCACCTTACCTATGTGCCGTATCTTAAAGCTGCAGGAGAGCTCAAGACAAAGCCAACACAACACTCTGTGAAGGAGCTGCAGAGTGTCGGCATCCAGCCGGACATCCTCGTATTGCGCACCGAGAAACATCTTGGAGACGGAATACTGAAGAAGGTTGCATCTTTCTGTAACGTTGATTTCGACTGCGTTGTACAAAGCGAAGACCTACCTTCAATTTACGAAGTTCCTGTCAATATGCAAAATCAGGGACTGGACTCTGCAATACTGAAAAAAATGGGTATCGAACCAGGAGAAAAGCCAGCACTCGGTCCATGGAAGAGGTTTCTTGAGCGCAGAGCCAATGCCACAGAAGAGGTTTGCATCGGACTCGTCGGCAAATACGATCTTCAGGATGCCTACAAGAGTATACGCGAAAGTCTCTCGCAGGCCGGAACATACAATGACCACAAGACTGTTCTGAAATTCATCAACAGCGAGAAACTTACTGAAGAGAATGTGGCAAAAGAACTTGAGGGCGTCGACGGCATCGTGATCTGTCCGGGATTCGGACAGCGCGGAACTGAAGGCAAAATCGTGGCTGCCCACTACACAAGGACTCACGACATTCCTACATTCGGAATATGCCTCGGAATGCAGATGATTGTGGTTGAATTTGCCCGAAACGTATTGGGATATGAAGATGCCAACAGCAGAGAGCTTGACGAAAAGACCACACACAATGTCATTGACATCATGGAAGACCAAAAGGACATAACAAACATGGGCGGCACAATGAGACTCGGTGCCTACGAATGTGTGCTAAAACAAGGTTCCCGCGTGTTTGACATATATAAAAAGGAACATATACAAGAACGTCACCGCCACAGATACGAATTCAACAACGACTTCGAACAGGAATACGAACGCGCCGGCATGAAATGCGTGGGAAGGAACCCAGAGAGCAACCTTATTGAAATAGTGGAAATCCCAGGACTGAAATGGTATATAGGCACACAGTTCCATCCGGAGTATTCGAGCACCGTGCTCAACCCGCACCCATTGTTCCTTGACTTCGTGAAAACTGCAATAGAAAACAAGAAAAAGAAATAGAGATTATGGATTGGAGAATAAGGAAAATAAGCCTTGTTCTCCTGATTTACTTCTGAAAAAATAAATCAAGAAAAAAAATAATGGACAAGAATACAATCACCGGCTTTGTGCTGATTGCAGCCTTGCTTATCGGATTCAGCTGGTACAACAAACCTTCTGACGAGGAATTGGCGCAACAGCGCATACAAGACTCTATAGCCACAGTGGAGAAGAAAAAGGCTGAAGCTGAACAGAAGGCTAAAGCCATTGCCTCAAAAAATGCGGTAACAAGCATTGACACCACAGCTATATTCCATGAGGCCCTTGTTGGACAGGCTAAAAAAATTACGCTCAAGAACAATAAGCTTGAACTTACATTCAACAGCAAAGGTGCTACCGTTGAAAAGGCCGTTGTAAAGGGATTCAAGAACTACAAGGGAGAAAACAACGTAACCCTTTTTGACGGCAACGACCAACAGCTGAAATTCATGCTTGTAGGCAAAGAGATGAACCTCGTAACAAGCGACATGTTCTTCACCCCATCCAACATTACAGACTCTACAGTGGTCTTCACCGCAGCAACAGCAGGCGGCAAGAACATCACCGTGAGCTATACTCTTGGCAAAGACTATATGCTACATGCTGCAATAAAGACAGAGGGACTGAGCGGACTCTTTGCCCCTAACTGCACTACAATGGACGTGGAATGGAGCGACAGATGCAGACAACAGGAAAAGGGCTTCACCTTTGAAAACCGCTATGCATCATTGACATACCACAAGACTGACGGAGACACCGACTACCTGAACGAAGGAAAAGAACTGACCGACGAAAAGGTGGAGGACAACATAGACTGGGTGGCATTCAAAAACCAGTTCTTCTCGGCTGTCATGATTGCAAAGAATGACTTTGGCTCTGATGCCAAGCTTACAAGTATTCCTCAGGAAAAAGGCTCAGGATACCTGAAGCAGTACGGCGCAAAGATGAAGGCATTCTTTGACCCTACAGGAAAACAGCCAACGGAACTGGAGTTCTATTATGGTCCGAACGATTACAGACTACTGAAGAATGTGGAAGAAGAGAGCCGTTTCGGAAAAGATCTGCAAATGCAACGTCTGGTGTATCTCGGATGGCCACTGTTCAGATACATCAACCGATGGTTCACCATTTACGTGTTCGACTGGCTTACGAAACTCGACATCAATATGGGTATCGTGCTCATTCTCATCACAATGTTGCTAAAGCTGATAACATTCCCGTTGGTAAAGAAAAGCTATATGTCGTCGGCAAAGATGCGCGTGCTGAAACCGAAACTCGATGCCCTGACAAAGAAATACGACAAGCCTGAAGACCAGATGATGAAGCAACAGGCAATGATGGCAGAATATTCCAAGTATGGAGTGAGCCCGTTGAGCGGATGCCTGCCAATGCTCATACAGATGCCTATCTGGATTGCAATGTTCAACTTCGTGCCAAATGCAATACAACTGCGCGGAGAAAGCTTCCTGTGGATATCCGACTTGTCTACATACGATCCGATAATAGAATGGAACAAGAACATTTGGCTCATCGGCGACCACCTTTCGCTCACGTGTATCCTGTTCTGTGTTGCCAACGTGCTCTACTCCATGATGACCATGCGCCAGCAGCGCGACCAGATGGTTGGACAACAGGCTGAACAGATGAAAGCCATGCAGTGGATGATGTATCTCATGCCTGTAATGTTCTTCTTCATGTTCAACGACTACTCAGCCGGACTGAATTTCTACTATTTCGTATCGCTCTTCTTCAGCGCTGCCATCATGTGGACGCTTCGCAAAACGACAAACGACGAGAAGCTTCTTGCAATACTTGAGGCTAAATACGAAGAGAACAAGAAGAACCCGAAGAAAACGAGCGGTCTTGCCGCACGTCTTGAGGCTATGCAGAAACAGGCAGAAGCGATGCAAAAGCAACGCGAAGAACTGATGAAAAAGAGAAAAGGACTATAATATAATAATGAGTCAAGGGCGTAAAGGACTATGGTATTCATACTATGCAAGAATACCTGGGAATTCTCTACTCCCTTGACTCTTTTCATTTTATATAATTATGAACAAATCAATCATTATAGCTGCAGCACTTGCAATGGGGTGCTGCCAACTAAAAGCACAGGCAACAGTGAAACCGATTGGAAAAAGCAACATCACCGTCAATAGCAAGCTGATGACCCCGGAAGCTCTCTGGGCAATGGGGCGAATAGCCGCTGCCGAGGCTTCGCCAGACGGCAAGCATATAGTATACCAGGTGGGATACTACAGCGTGAAAGAAAACAAAGGCCATCAGGTGATATGCGTGATGGACAGCAACGGAAAAAACATACGGCAACTCACCACACAGGCGGCCAGTGAGACAGACCCGGCATGGATTGATGGCGGAAAAAGAATAGCATTCATCACCGGCGGACAGGTTTGGGTTATGAACCCCGACGGCACTGGCCGCAAACAGATGACACACGACAAGGCTGGTATCGACGGCTTTAAATTCTCTCCAGACGGAAAAAGAGCAATTCTCGTAAAGCAAATTGCATTTCACGAAAGCATAAAGGAAAATCCGTCTGATTTGCCTAAAGCAAGTGGTCGGCTCGTAACAGATCTGAATTATCGCCATTGGGACGAATACGTGGAGCAAATCCCCCACCCTTACGTTGCCAACGTTACAGATCGCGGCATCGACGAAGGCACAGATATCCTTGAAGGCGAACCGTTCGAATGTCCAATGAAGCCTTTCGGAGGAATGGAACAGCTGGCATGGAGCACCGACTCTAAATTCATCGCGTATACGTGCAGAAAGAAATCAGGCGTGCAATATGCCACTTCTACCGACTCTGACATTTACCTGTATGACGTAACAAACAGAACGACAAAGAACCTTTGCAAGCCGGAGGGATACGTTGAACCGGAAACGGACCCCACAAAAACAATGAAATTCCAAAAGGTGAACGCTACGGAAAACCTGAAGAACAATGTGGGCTACGACCAGAATCCTAAATTCTCGGCTGACGGAAAATATGTGGCATGGCAAAGCATGGAGCACGACGGCTACGAAAGCGACCGCAACCGTATCTGCGTGTACAACCTGGCAACAGGCGAGAAGAAATATGTTACAGAGAAATTCGACTCTAATGCAGAAGACTTCTGCTGGATGCCAGACTCTAAATCCATCGCTTTTACCGGCGTATGGCACGGAACGATAAATCTTTACCGCACGGATTTCCAGGGAAAGGTGGAACAACTGACAAACGACTGGGCGGACTATGTTTCTGTGGCTCCAGCCAACGATGGCAACAAACTCATTGCCATAAGGCAGAGCATGTCGGCTCCAAGCGATATATATATGGTGAACACGGCAAAGAATGCCTCGAAGACAAAGGTGGAACAGATTACGGAAGAGAACAAACAGATTCTCGACCAACTGTCTCTCGGAAAAATCCAGCAACGCTGGGTGAAGACGTCCGACGGCAAAGATATGCTTGTATGGATAGTGTTGCCGGCAAACTTCGATTCAACGAAGAAATACCCTACTCTTCTGTTCTGTGAAGGCGGTCCGCAGAGTCCGGTATCCCAATTCTGGAGCTACCGCTGGAACATGCAGATTATGGCTGCCAACGGATATGTGGTCGTGGCGCCAAACAGACGCGGACTCCCAGGCTTCGGTTCTGAATGGAATGAGGAAATCAGCGGCGACTGGACAGGTCAGTGCATGAACGACTATCTCTCTGCAATAGACGACGCTGCAGAGAATCTGCCGTTTGTAGACAAAGACAGACTGGCTGCCGTGGGAGCAAGTTTCGGAGGGTTCAGCGTTTACTATCTCGCCGGACATCACGACAAGCGCTTCAAGTGTTTCATCGCCCACGACGGAGCTTTCAACCTTGAGTCTATGTACACAGACACGGAAGAGGCATGGTTCAGCAACTGGGAATACGACGACGCCTACTGGAACAAGGACCTTACGGCTAATGCAAAACGAACTTTCGAGAACTCTCCTCACCGCTTTGTTGACAAATGGGACACTCCTATCCTGTGTATCCACGGAGAAAAGGATTACCGCATAAATGCCAACCAAGGTTTCGGTGCATTCAATGCCGCACGCATGAGGGGCATTCCTGCCGAACTGCTTATCTTCCCCGATGAAAACCACTGGGTATTGAAACCGCAGAACGGAATACTGTGGCAGCGCACATACTTCAACTGGCTTGACAAATGGCTGAAAAGGAAGTAGAGATAAGGGGGTAGAGATGAGAGTGTATTATTTCTTATCACTTCTGTCAGTCCCCAAAGACTTATTTGTCTTATAAATCCTATTTGTCCTCAAAACAAAAAATCAAACAAAAAACAAAATAATATGGAAAAGAAAACATTGCGCGACTCCGCTGCACTTCGTTGGACAGCCTTGTTGCTATTGGCGCTTGCCATGTTCTGCGCCTACATCTTTATGGACATTCTGTCTCCAATCAAAGACCTGATGCAATCACAACGCGGATGGGATTCCGATGCCTTCGGCACGATGCAGGGAGCAGAAACATTCTTAAACGTTTTTGTGTTCTTCCTGATTTTTGCCGGTATCATCCTCGACAAGATGGGAGTTCGCTTCACTGCCCTGCTCTCGGGAGCCGTTATGCTTGCCGGAGCCTGTATCAAATGGTATGCCGTCAGCGACGGATTCATCGGGAGTGGCCTTGAGACATGGTTTACAGAAAATCTCAACCACATCCCCGTATTCGAGCAGCTCGGTGTGTCTCCCTTCTATGAAGGAATGCCGGCATCGGCAAAGCTTGCAGCACTGGGATTCATGATATTCGGCTGTGGAGCAGAAATGGGCGGCATCACCGTAAGTCGCGGTATCGTGAAATGGTTTAAGGGCAGAGAGATGGCACTTGCCATGGGTTCCGAAATGGCGCTTGCCAGACTCGGTGTGGCAACCTGTATGATATTCTCTCCCTTCTTTGCAAAATTAGGCGGCGTGGTAAGCGTTTCACGCTCTGTAGCCTTCGGTGTGGTACTTCTCTGTATTGCATTGATTATGCTGGTGGTATATTTCTTTATGGACAAGAAGCTTGACGCTCAGACTGGCGAAGCTGAAGAGAAAGACGATCCGTTCAAGATTTCAGACATCGGACAGATTCTCTCTTCCATGGGCTTCTGGCTCGTTTCCCTGCTGTGTGTGCTCTATTATTCTGCTATCTTCCCATTCCAGAAGTATGCCGTAAACATGTTGCAATGCAACCTTACATTCACTGAAGTTCCTGCCGACTCGTTCTGGGCTTCACCCTCGGTAACCATCGTGCAGTATGCCATCATGCTTGTAGTGGCAGCCACAGCATTCATGTTCAACTTCATGAAGCAGAAAGGACTGAAATACACGATGCTCACAATCTCTGTCATTGCCCTCATAACATATTGCTATATGGGCTACATGAGACAGTCGGCAGAATCTATCTTCGCCGTGTTCCCTCTGCTTGCCGTAGGTATCACACCGGTATTGGGAAATTATGTTGACCACAAGGGAAAAGCAGCCTCAATGCTCGTTCTCGGTTCTCTGCTGCTGATAGCCTGCCACCTGACATTCGCCTTCGTTCTTCCGGCATTCAAGGGAAATGAAGTTGGCGGAGTTGTCATAGCATATCTCACAATCCTTGTTCTCGGTGCGTCATTCTCGCTCGTACCGGCATCATTGTGGCCAAGCGTGCCAAAACTCGTTGATGCAAAAGTCATCGGTTCTGCCTATGCCCTGATATTCTGGATACAGAACATCGGACTATGGCTGTTCCCGCTGCTGATAGGCAAAGTGCTGACAGCCACAAACGAGGGCGTTACCGATGCCACACAGCTTAATTATACGGCTCCGCTCGTGATGCTTGCATGCCTTGGCGTGGCAGCACTCGTCATCGGACTGTTCCTGAAAGTTGTTGACAAGAAAAAGGGTCTCGGACTTGAGGAACCTAACATTAAAGATTAGAGATTAGAAATGAGAGATTAGCAATTCAAATTTCCAGAATTCAAACATCTTCTGATATAATAAATAATCCGGCATTTAGAGTGGCAACGGGTATTCTGATCACTCCAAATGCCGGATATTTTTTTGCGCATCCAGAAAACAGAACGATATCACATGTTTTTTGTTTGTTACAAAGTCTGGGTTTCCTTTGTTTTTTTATGTTTTATCGGGGGATTTATAGGTTTTCGTCTAAACCGTACAAAAAGGCAACATTTTTATGCCGCAAGGCAACGCTTTGCAAAAGCAAATTCCTGCTATGGAAACATAAAGCGGCGGATGATGAAATCAAACAAGAAAGACAAAACAACATGAAAGTAAGACACCTACTGCCAGAAAGTGGTCAAAACTTCCACAAAACGTCTCTCCCTCCAAAATTGTTCTGTTTTTCTCTGGATTGTTCGATTTTTCCAGATTGGGCCAACTTTGGCCCTTAGGCCAGCCATGTCCTAAATTGTAACTATTATTGATAATCAATGACTTATATATTTTGTTGTTTTTAGGACATTGATGGCCCTTTGGCCCTTTTGACCCTTTCTCCCCGAAAAAATCTTTACGATTCTTTTTAAAAGTGTTCAAAATGTCCACACCGGCATCCTGTGCCATCTTGTAGAAAGAGGCGATGGTTATGCCCTGTCCGTGGCTTTTCAGGCAGTTGGAAAACTGCTTGTTGCACTTCTTGCGGTTGTATTCAGCAACAGACCCGTTTATTTTTGCAGACAATTTGTCCAAAAACCTAAAAGAGGTAAAGAAAAAAACAAGAGCCTGAAAAAATCAAAAAAAACTTGCTGAAGTAAAAAATAATCATTACCTTTGAACATAAACTTTGAAAAAACAGATTACATTGTGAAAAAAAACATATACTTACTGCTGTTAGCATTGATGCCGACATTTGGCATGGCGCAGAAAATTTCCCTTGGCTCGTGTACCACAAAGGACGGCGGGCAATACAAAGGCGAAATGGTTGCCGGTAAGCCCAACGGCAAAGGAAACGCAATATACAAGAACGGCGACACATATGAAGGAGAATACGTGAAAGGCAGGCGCCAGGGATATGGCGTGTATACATTCTCCGACGGTGAGAAATACGAGGGCCAATGGTTTCAGGACCAGCAGCACGGCAAAGGAGTGTATCACTTCATGAACAATAACAAATACGACGGACTGTGGTTTCGCGACTATCAGGAGGGCCACGGCATAATGTATTATTACAACGGCGACAAATACGACGGAAACTGGTTTCACGACAAGCGAAACGGAAAAGGAAAATACACTTACGCCAACGGCGCCTATTATGACGGCGAATGGAAAGACGACAAGAAATCCGGCAAAGGATTCTTTGACTGGCACGACGGAACGACATACGACGGGATGTGGCTGAACAATGTACGCTCCGGCAAGGGCACGAACAAATACTCTGACGGCGACGTCTATATCGGCGAATGGCTGGACGACGTGCAGAACGGCAAAGGAATATACAAGTTCAAGAACGGAGACACCTACGAGGGAGACTACATCCGCGGCAAACGCACAGGAGAAGGCATATTCCGCTTTGCAAATGGCGACAAATACACCGGACACTTCAATGAAGGCTTCATGGACGGCATCGGCACATTCAACTGGAAAAACGGCGATGTGTATGTAGGGGCCTGGTCTAACGACAAGCAGAACGGACACGGAAAGCTGACAAAGAAAAACGGCGACGTTTATGAAGGGGAATTCAAAGACGGACAGCAAAACGGACAGATGATAATCCATTTTTCTGACGGAAGAAAATTCAAGGGCATCTTCAAAAACGGAAAGCGTAACGGCAGTGCCATCGAAGTGGACAAAGACGGAAAACGCTTTGAAGGAGCATACAAAGATGATGAACGCGACGGAAAATTCATTGAAAAAGACCGCAACGGAAACATCACGGCGCAAGGCATGTATACCAGAGGAAGAAGAAACTGAAATGCATGTGAAGAAAAAGCTTTTCTCACACGCAAATAAAATACAAACAATATAATAAACATTAGAACTATGGTAATTGACACACTTGAAAATTTGGAAAAGTACGTAACACTCAACCCACTTTTTGCTGACGTAGTGAAATTCATCAAGGAAAACGATCTGAATACTCTTGAAGAAGGAAAACACTTTATCAAGGAGAAAGACCTTTTCGTGAACATACAGACCGCAAAGGGAAAGACCAAAGAAGAGGCAAAACTGGAAACCCACAAAAGAATGATAGACATACAGATTCCGCTCAGCACAGACGAAACCTACGGATATACCCCGCTCAACGACCTGCCGGCTGAGGAATACAACGAAGAAAAGGATATAACAAAATATGCCATCCCGGCAGACACATACATCACATGCAAACCGGGAGAATTTGCAATCTTCTTCCCGCAAGACGGACATGCACCATGCATCTCTGACAAGGAGAGCATAAGGAAGGCAATATTCAAAGTGCTGGCTTAAAAAAAACGGCAATGGAAGGAGGAACTTTAAATTAACGCTAATAATCTGTATATATGGCTAAAACAACAAATACAAAGACTCAGCGGCGCAACCAGAAAGCCCCGAAGGTAGCTAAGAAGCACATAGGACTCGTACAGAAAGATGCATATCTCGAGCCATATGAAGACGCAATCAAGGGCAGGCACGACCACGCTGAATGGAAGAAGAGCCAACTCACATCGGGCGGAAAAAAGACTCTCGGAAGTTTTGCCTGCGGACACGACTATTACGGACTACACAAGATGAAACGCGGATGGGTGTTCCGCGAATGGGCACCAAACGCAACGAAGATTTATCTTGTGGGAGACTTCAACGAATGGAAGGAAACTGACAAATATCAGGCAAAAAGAATTGAGGGAACCGGCAACTGGGAACTGAGAATGCCGGAGAAAGCCATGAAACACGGCGATCTGTTCAAGATGCACGTGTATTGGGACGGCGGACACGGAGAACGCATCCCGGCATGGGCAACAAGGGTTGTGCAGGACGAAGAAACAAAGATATTCTCGGCACAGGTGTGGAATCCCGCAGAACCATACGTATGGAAGAAAAAAAGATTCACGCCAGACAAGTCGCCATTGCTTATATACGAATGCCATATAGGAATGGCACAAGATGCAGAAAAAGTAGGCACATACTCTGAGTTCCGCGACAACATCCTGCCAAGAATAAAGGCCGACGGATATAACTGCATACAGATTATGGCAATACAGGAACACCCGTACTACGGTTCGTTCGGCTACCACGTGAGCAACTTTTTTGCACCTTCAAGCAGATTCGGCACACCGGAAGAACTGAAGTCACTCATAGACAAAGCCCACGAGATGGGCATCGCCGTGATAATGGACATCGTGCACAGCCACGCCGTAAAGAACGAAGTAGAGGGCCTTGGCAACCTTACCGGCGACCCCAACCAATACTTCTATAGCGGCGACAGAAGGGAGCACCCGGCATGGGACAGCCTGTGTTTCGACTACGGAAAAGACGAAGTGGTACATTTTCTGCTAAGCAACTGCAAATACTGGCTGCAAGAATTCCATTTCGACGGATTCCGCTTTGACGGAGTAACCTCCATGCTCTACTATAGCCATGGACTCGGGGAATCTTTCAACGGATATGCCGACTACTACAACGGACACGAGGACGACAACGCCATCTGTTACCTCACACTGGCAAACGAGCTTATACACGAGATAAACCCTAAAGCAATAACCATTGCAGAGGAAGTGAGCGGAATGCCAGGGCTTGCAGCAAAATACAAAGACGGCGGTATGGGATTCGACTACCGCATGGCAATGAATATCCCAGACTACTGGATTAAGACAATAAAGGAAAAACGCGACGAGGACTGGAAGCCAAGCAGCATATTCTGGGAAGTGAAAAACCGCAGACCCGACGAAAAGACCATAAGCTACTGCGAAAGCCACGACCAGGCACTTGTTGGCGACAAGACAATAATATTCCGCCTGATAGACTCCGACATGTACTGGCACTTCAAGAAGGGCGACGAGAACGGCACCGTGCAACGCGGAATTGCCCTGCACAAAATGATAAGACTGGTCACAGCATCAACGATAAACGGCGGCTATCTGAATTTTATGGGAAATGAGTTCGGCCACCCGGAATGGATAGACTTCCCGCGCGAAGGCAACAACTGGAGCTACAAATATGCACGCAGGCAATGGAACCTCGTGGACAACAAAGACCTGGACTATCACTATCTGGGAGATTTTGACAAGGAAATGCTGAATGTGTTGAAGATGGAACGCAATTTCCAGAACACCAAACTACAGGAAATCTGGCATAACGACGACGACCAGATTCTTGCATACATGAGGGGCGACCTGCTGTTTGTATTCAACTTCAACCCTACCCGCTCGTTTACAGACTACGGGTTCCTGGTGCCAACAGGCTCATACGACGTGGTTCTGAATTCTGACAACAAGAAGTTCGGAGGATTTGGATTTACAGACGACACCATGACTCATCTCACCAACTACGACCAACTGTATGTTGATCAACACAAGGAATGGTTGAAACTATACATACCGGCACGTTCTGCCGTAGTACTGAAGAAAAATTAAAATGACAAAAAGAAAATTCATTCAAAGAGGCAGCGACACATCGGCCACAAGTATCGTATGTGCCGTTGTCTTTTGTTTGTTCTCGTTCATATACCTGTTCTTCTATCAAGACGATTTGCTGACGATGGAACAACATGTATTGTCGAAAGGACTGACACACTACAACAGAACAGTAGGCGCCATAATACTCACATTGCTGTTCCAGCTGCTGCAGCTCGGCATAGACTGGGGCACCCAACGATGCACCAAACATCCGGCACAGACTTATTTCATCCCGTTTCTGCTTATTGCAATGCTGACAGACATAAGTCCGGACATTGACAAGGGCTATGATATGGGAAAATGGATTTGGCTCGCGCCACTGCTCGTAATTGCATATATGGCAGCGACATACGTTTCGGCATCACTTCTGGCAAACAACGACGGACCAAACCGAAAGTCGCAATTCAGGATAATGTGGGAAAACCTGCTGATAATGGCAACATTCATGATTTTTGTATGCTACACATCGAATACAGACAAGATATTTCACCAGCGGATGCATATCGATAGACTTGTGAGCGAAGGCAGATACACAGAGGCTCTCTCCGTGGGCAAAACCGGAGCTGAAACAGATTCATCAACGACAATGCTGCGTGCATACGCACTGTCAAAGACAAACGCGCTTGGGGAAAAATTGTTCGAATACAGTCTTGAAGGCGGAAGCAAAGCCCTGTTGCCCAATGGCGAAAGCGTAAAAGCCATGATAAGTTCTGATACAGCCATCTACCTTAATGTGGCAAGACTGATGAAACAAAAAATGTGTCCGGTAAAACACATGGAATGGATGCAAGCACACGGACACGCAAAAAAAGCCCTGCACGATTATCTGCTGTGCGGATACCTGATGGACAAAGACATCGACAAGTTTGCAAAAGAAATGGCAAAAGACCCGAGACTGACCAAAGGAAACCTGCCAAAACATTTCAAGGAGGCACTCGTATTGTACAGCCACATACGCACAGCACCGGTAATAAGCTACAGCAGCAGCGTTGTAGATGCAGACTATATGGATCTACAGACCATAATAAGAGAAAATCCCGACAAGGCAAAACGCAAAGCCATGATACAAGATTCATACGGAAACACGTACTGGTATTATTGGCTATATTCAAGAAAATAAAAATACGTACATTTTTTGTAGCTTAGCATTAAATTGACTAAATTTGCAGAATAAAAAACAGTTATGAAAACAGAAGACGATATAAAGAAAGCCGTTGAAATAATGAAACAAGGCGGGGTCATACTCTACCCCACAGACACCGTTTGGGGCATAGGCTGTGATGCCACAAACGCACAGGCAGTGGAAAAAGTATACAAGATAAAACATCGCGACGATTCGAAAGCACTCATATGTCTGGTAGATTCTGATGCCAGAATGCAGAAATATGTGAGAAACGTGCCAGATGTGGCATGGGACATACTTGAGCTTGCAGAAAAGCCAACGACGGTGATACTCGACAACGCCGTAAACCTTGCACCAAACCTTATTGCCGAAGACGGCAGCATTGCAATGAGAATAACGAGAGAGGCTTTCTCAAAAGAACTGTGCTACAGATTTCAGAAACCGATAGTATCGACAAGTGCCAACATCAGCGGAGAACCTGCTGCACAGAACTATTGCGACATATCACAGGAACTGCTTTCTGCCGTAGACTACGTGTGTTGGACACGCAGACAGGAGCACAAGCCGCACAAGCCATCAAGCATAATAAAACTCTCGGAAAACGGAGAAGTAAAAATTATAAGATAAGAACAAAGAACATATAAAGCTCCATGCACGAAAAGAAAATAGGAACTATACTTGACAACATTTTATCATGGCGCGAGAAGCACATAAGCGACAAGCAGTTCACACTGATTCTCAGTTTTGCCGTAGGCTTTCTTGCAGCCGTAGCCGCAAGTGTTCTCCACACGCTGATCAGACAGATACAGCATCTGCTCACCATGGGATTTGACATAGACCGCTTCAACTGGCTATACATGATATATCCTGTAGTGGGAATTTTCATCACCTCACTCTTCGTGAGATACATCGTAAGAGACAACATAAGTCACGGTATAACCAGAATCCTTTATGCCATAAGCAGCAAGAACAGCCGTTTGAAAATCCACAACTGCTGGAGCTCCGTGATAGCCTCTGCCATAACAATCGGATGCGGAGGAAGTGTAGGAGCCGAAGCACCTATCGTTCTTACGGGCTCTGCCATCGGCAGCAATCTGGGCAAACTGTTCAAGATGGACAAAAAAACGCTGATGCTGCTTGTAGGCTGTGGAGCGGCAGCCGCAATTGCCGGCATTTTCAAGGCGCCGATAGCCGGACTCGTGTTCACACTGGAAGTGCTGATGATAGACCTCACCATGGCTTCATTACTGCCGATATTAATTGCAAGCGTAACGGCAACATGTTTCACATACTTATTCTCGTCAGGAGGAGCCCTGTTTGATTTCCATGTAGACGGAACATGGAACATGTCGCGCGTGCCGGCATATATTCTGCTGGGAATTACGGGCGGAATAATAAGCCTGTACTTTATGCGCACAATGACAGCATGCGAGGGAGTATTCGGAAAACTAAAGAAACACCCCTATGCAAAACTTGCATTGGGAGGAATAATGCTGAGTATCCTGATTGCACTCTTTCCCGTGCTCTATGGAGAAGGATACCACAGCATCAATATCCTGCTGAACGGAAAGACTCAGGCAGACTGGGACCAAATACTAAACAATTCAATGTTCTACGGCCACAGCCAAATGCTCGTGCTGTATGTAGGGCTCGTGGTTCTGACAAAAGTCTTTGCCACTTCGGCAACCAACGGAGGAGGAGGATGCGGAGGAACATTTGCACCGTCGCTGTTCATTGGAGCCTATGGCGGATTCCTCTTTGCACGACTGTGGAATATATACAAGATAGGCGTATATGTGCCCGAAAAGAATTTTGTGCTCCTGGGAATGGCTGCTGTCATGGCAGGCGTAATGCACGCTCCGCTTACCGGCATATTTCTGATAGCAGAAATCACCGGTGGCTATCAAATGATAATCCCATTAATGATTGTGAGCATCTGTGCATACCTGACAATAATTATATTTGAGCCACACAGCATTTACGGTATGCGACTGGCAAGGGAAGGCAAACTGATAACCCACCACACAGACCGCGCTGTGCTTACGCTGATGAACATAGACAGCATAATTGACAAAAACGTTACACATGTTCCCGAAGATATGGATTTAGGTACTCTTGTTCATGCAATAAGTCGCAGCCACAACAACATTCTACCGGTTCTTGACGAGGGCGGAAAATTTCTTGGTGAAATTGACATGTCAAAACTTCGCCATATCATATTCCGCACAGAACTGTATCATCACTTCAAAGTTAGGCAACTCATGTCGCAACCGCAATGCATACTTAGCGTGAACGACCCTATGGAAGAAGTTATGAAGCAGTTTGACTCAACGGATGCCGGAATGTTGCCGGTGCTTGACACTGACGAAAGGCTGATTGGATACGTCAGCCGTTCTCACCTCTACTCCACCTACAGGAAAATGGTTGCCGACATGTCGGCAGAATAAGAGAAAAACAGAAAAAAAATAATTGACAATACAGAAAAAGAAGATGAAAATAAACAAATCTGAATTCACGATAAGCAGCGCAACACTTTCGCAATGCCCAAAAGACAACAAAGCGGAATACGCATTCATCGGACGAAGCAATGTGGGAAAGTCAAGTCTGATAAATATGCTGTGCAACCACAAAGGTTTGGCTAAGACATCGGCAACACCCGGAAAGACATTGCTTATAAATCATTTTATCATCAACAACGAATGGTATCTGGTGGACTTGCCGGGATATGGATATGCCAAGCGCTCAAAATCTGTACAGCAGAAACTTGAACAAATGATTTCCTCGTATATACTGCAAAGGGAACAGCTCGTTAATCTCTTTGTACTCATCGACATACGCCATGAACCGCAAAAGATTGACATGGAATTCATCGAGTGGTTAGGTCAAAGTCAAATTCCATTTGCCATAATCTTCACCAAGGCCGACAAAATCGGAAATGAGCAAAAAGCCCAAAAAACGGCAAAAGCCTATATGGAAACACTGAAAGGCCAATGGGAAGAGTTGCCGCCATATTTCGTTACAAGCAGCGAAAAGAAAATCGGAAGAGACGAAATTCTGGACTACATAGAACAAATTAACACAGATTTAGAGGGAAAAGATTAACTATGGCAAGCCAAAAACCATTTCTTGACGTACAGAATCTGACAAAAACATTTGGAGCACAAGTATTGTTCCAAAACATATCATTCAGCGTAGCCGAAGGACAAAAGGTTGGACTGATAGCGAAAAACGGAACAGGAAAATCCACCCTGCTCTCAATATTGACAGGCAAAGAGAATTATGATTCGGGGTCGGTAATATATGCAAATGGCATTAAGGTGGGCTATCTGGAACAATCTCCGAAATTTGACCCAAGCGAAAGTGTCATCGACGCATGTTTTAACCACCAGGGAGAAGAAAGCAAAATCCTGAAAGCAAAGCAAATCCTTACACAACTGAAGATAAACAACCTGAACCAACCGATGGGACAGCTAAGTGGCGGACAGCAAAAACGCGTTGCCCTGGCCAATATCCTGATAAACGAACCGGACATGCTTATCCTTGACGAGCCAACGAACCATCTCGACATAGACATGACAGAATGGCTCGAAGGCTTTATCGGCAGAGGAAACAAAACCCTGCTGATGGTTACACACGACAGGTTTTTCCTTGACAGAGTATGCTCCGTAATTCTCGAACTTGACGACAAAACTATATACAAGTACAGAGGAAACTACAGCTATTATCTTGAGAAACGTCAAGAGCGACTCGACAATATGAAAGCAGAAGTTCTAAGAGCCAACAACTTATACCGCAACGAACTGGAATGGATGAGAAGAATGCCGCAGGCACGCGGTCATAAAGCACGATACCGCGAGGAAGCATTCTATGAGTTGGAAAAGATAGCCAAAAAAAAGATAGAAGAAAGGCAACTGCGACTGAAGTCCAGAAACGTCTACATCGGAAGCAAAATCTTCGAATGTCAATATGTGTCAAAGGCGTGGGGAGACAATGTCATACTCAAAGACTTTTACTACAACTTTGCAAGATATGAAAAAATGGGAATCGTTGGCGACAACGGTGCTGGCAAATCCACTTTCATAAACCTTCTGCTGGGCAAGATACAACCCGATGAGGGACGTTTTGACATAGGCGAAACCGTGAAATTCGGATACTTCTCACAGGAAGGTCTGAAATTTGACGAACAGCAAAAGGTAATTGACGTGATAACCGATATCGCTGACTATATCGACATCGGCGGCGGCAAGCACCTCACAGCATCACAGTTTCTGCAATATTTTCTGTTTACGCCAGAACAACAACACAATTACGTATACAAATTGAGCGGCGGAGAAAAAAGGAAACTATATCTATGCACCGTTCTGATGAGGAATCCCAACTTTCTCGTTCTTGACGAGCCCACAAATGACCTCGATATCCAAACACTGCAAGTACTTGAAGAATATCTGATAGACTTCACAGGATGCGTCATCGTCGTCAGCCATGACCGCTACTTCATAGACAAGATTGTGGATCACCTTCTCGTATTCAAGGGAAATGGAGTAATCCAAGACTTTCCGGGAAACTATACGCAATACAGGGAATGGAAAAGTCTTCAATCTGCAGAAGAAAAAAAGCAAACAAGTTCTGCAAAACCTAAAAGAGAAAAACCGCAGCAGGAAAAGCGGAAAATGACCTATAACGAAAAAAGGCGCTTTGAACAGTTGGAGAAAGAAATAACGGAACTGGAAACAGAGCAGAAGGATATAGAAAACCAACTGTGCAGCGGAACTTTAAACATCGAAGACTTAAACAAAAAAAGCAAAAGATTTGCGGAAATCAAAGCAATCGTAGAAGAGAAGACCATGGAATGGCTGGAACTATCAGAAATAAACCAATAAAAACAATAAAAATAAGTTAAAAAGCGAAATGTTTAAATCAAGCATTTCGCTTTTTACAAATAAATGACTAACTTTGCATAGTTTTATAACACGAAACTTTTTTAGTTTCCACTCGGAAACATACATTCAACAATTTACATATATTAATAATGTATAGCAAAGACGAATTACTATCTAAAAATATCTCCGAATTAGAAGATATTGCAAAAAATATTGGAGTTCAACTAAATACTGCTGAACCACAAGAAGCTATAGTCTATGCAATTCTTGACAAACAAGCAGAAGTTGAGGGAAACAAAAATCCACTCGGGGCAAAAAGAAAACGCGTAAGAATAGCAAAGAAAGACACAGACAGAGTTTACACAGTAAAAGGAACTGACGGCGAAAACTTTGACTTGAAGAAAAGCAAACAGGGAGCAAACGAAACAAGTCTGTTTGCAAACGAACAGATAGACTCACCAGAAACTTCTGACGAAGGAACAGCAAAGGCAATAGAAAAAGAAACTGCACCTGCTCCAAAAAGAAGAGGACGCAAGCCCAAAGCACTGAAACTTGCAGAGGAAGCTGCAGCATTAGCTGCTGAAACTGCTGCTGAAATTAAAAATATGGATACGACAAAAGCCGGAATGACTGACGAGACAGAACAGGAAGCACAAAATACGTATCCGGAAGTTTCCGATCAAACAAACACAGAAGACATTACCACTGACGCAAAAGAAACGGCAGAGAACTATGATGCCCCAGAGGCTCAGTTTGCAAACGGCGAAACTGATACGACAGACGAAAGTCTTCAGCCAAGTCTAATCGCCCAGCTCCAGGCGAAAGTAAATGCACACAACGAAAAGGAAACAGAAGCCAAGGCAATAGAAAACAATACAGAAAACACTGTTTGGGAAGGGGATCCCGGCGACGGTACCGACTTCATAACCATCGTAGACCTGCCGATAGAAGACCAAGCAGTGATGCCAAACTATGATATGTTTGACAATCCTACCACCCCACTACAGTCCAACGAAAACAATTTGTCGCCTTCTGTACAGCAGAATGCAAATACATACAACTTTGACAACATAATAACAGGAAACGGAGTGCTCGAAATAATGCCCGACGGATATGGCTTTCTGCGCTCAAGCGACTATAACTACCTGTCATCGCCAGATGATATATACGTATCAAATGCCCAAGTGAAAAATTACGGGCTTAAAACAGGCGATGTCATAGAATGTCACGTTCGTCCGCCACACGACGGGGAGAAATATTTCCCACTGACCAATATTGACAAGATAAACGGAAGGGAACCGTCTGAAGTGCGCGACAGAATTCCTTTCGAACACCTTACCCCACTCTTCCCTGACGAGAAATTCTCACTTTGTGGCGACAGAGCAACGACAAACCTCAGCACACGTATTGTAGATCTATTTTCTCCTATCGGAAAAGGACAACGTGCACTTATCGTTGCACAGCCAAAGACCGGAAAGACAGTGCTGATGAAGGATATCGCCAATGCTATTGCTGCCAACCATCCAGAAGCTTACCTCATGATGCTACTGATAGACGAACGCCCTGAGGAAGTAACGGATATGGCACGAACAGTAAATGCCGAAGTTATTGCATCAACATTTGACGAACCGGCAGAAAGACACGTAAAAATCGCAGGCATTGTGCTTGAAAAAGCAAAACGCATGGTTGAATGCGGACACGACGTGGTTATCTTCCTTGACTCCATAACACGACTCGCTCGCGCCTACAACACAGTATCTCCAGCCAGCGGCAAGGTATTAACAGGTGGTGTGGATGCAAATGCATTGCAAAAACCGAAAAGATTCTTCGGAGCCGCACGTAACATCGAGGGAGGCGGTTCTCTAACAATTATTGCCACTGCACTTATCGATACCGGAAGCAAGATGGACGAAGTTATCTTCGAGGAATTCAAGGGAACAGGAAACATGGAACTTCAGCTTGACCGAAGCTTGAGCAACAAGCGAATATTCCCAGCTGTAAATCTGGTTGCATCAAGCACACGACGAGACGACTTGCTGCAAGACAAGACTACACTCGACAGGATGTGGATTCTGCGCAAATATATTGCCGACATGAACCCTGTGGAAGCTATGAATACAATCCACGACAATATAGCAAGAACACACGACAACGACGAATTCCTTATGACAATGAACTCATAAAGTAGCAATAAGCCCGGTGAAAATTCTTTCACCGGGCTTATTGCTTAATACCCCAATTACATGGAAAGGTGTTACTTTATACCATCAACCTTTACTACTCCATCCAAATCCGTATAAAGAAATATAGGCATTTGTAGCCATTCCGTAAAAGGCAACTCGCTGACAAGAGGGTAAACGCTAACAGCGGTGTCTCCCTTAATCTCTACAACATATCTGCCAAGCAATTTCCCGTCAAGAAACACCTGACCAGAAGAAACTCTCCTCATATCGTTTGTCTTTATGGTTATAAAAGAGTTGTTAATTTAAACTTTTTATCCTCTTCTCGTCAGATACAATATTACTGTCTACCGGAACAAATTCTTTCTTACAGGCAGATGCTTTCCCAGCACCTATACCGAGATTCTCGTTTACATGACACTTGACAAGACTGATATTTGACACGAACATCAATTTTAGAGTTGTAAAAGAAGAATGTTCCTGAGTTTGCAGACTAATAAAACCACGCACACTTTTTATACCCACTCTCTCGTCATCAGCAACAATAATGTCATAATGGCTTGAACTTGAAATATGAACAAAGTGCGATGCTGTACTGTCGTTGTTGAAGCGAACAGCAAGCATAGCGACACCATCCTTATAACCATCTTGAAAAATAAACTGCGTGTCAAATGACAAGACAATTTTATCTCCTTTATGAAAAGTAGAATCCGCTACAAAATGAAAAGACTCTACATTGTTCGGTACTATCGTCGCAAGGACAATGGAAGGAGATGCTTTCCAAATATTGGAAGTATCACCAGACAATGCATTCTCCCCAAATTTTGAAATATCACCAGCCGAAGCACCCAAAGACACAGCTTCATCGTCAAGGCGCTTTGACAAATCTTCATATATAGCGAGAAATCTGTCTGAATGTCGCGTGTAATATACCAATGAGGAATCAAATTCAGCTTCGGTTATTCCGTATTTTTTGAAAACCGACTGTGTGTATAATCGTTTTTCAGAATCATCAGAATCATTTTCCGAAACCATCCCCATAGCGATATGATAATCGAAAAGAATATTTTCCATCTCGTCCGGCTGCAAATATTTACTTGGCACTTGCGGCTTGCACGAAAAGAAAAAAACTGCAGTAAAGAGCAGAATGAAAAATGAAGTATAAGCTCTTTTCATCTTAAAAACTGGAAATCTACAATGAATAGACTATTTTTTTTCTAATGACAGCTGCGACAGTTCTTTTCGACAGAAAAGAATCAACATCACAAAACCGACACTAATACACGCATCTGCAAAATTAAACACGGGACTGAAGAAAATGAACTCATCTCCACCCCATACTGGTACCCACTCTGGCCATGTAGTTACAATCAATGGAAAATAAAACATATCCACTACCCTGCCGGTAAGGAATGTGGAATATCCTTGCCCGAAAGGAACAAAATATGACACATAGTAAGGCGACGAACCACTGAATACCAACCCATAGAACATACAGTCTATAAGGTTGCCGACAGCACCCGCAAACACAAGGCTCAAAACAAGCACATACAACAAACGCGCGTTGATTTTTATCTGCCTAAAGATATAATAACCCAACAGACAGATTAAAGCCATACGGAAGAGACTGAGCACAGGTTTGTTGATAAATGTCATACCATAAGCCATGCCGTTGTTTTCTATAAATTTTATATAAAACCAGTTGGCAATACGTATATCACCTCCCAAAGGCATGGAAGTCTTTACCAGAATCTTTATTGTCTGGTCAATCAGCAAAACGACAAAAACAGTCAAACAGGCAATCAGCCCCTTCTTCTTCAATATATTTACCGAACTCATCTAATCATTTCTTTCTTGCATTCTTCGACGCTACACTCAATGTTGCATGAGGAACGATACGAAGACGCTCTTTCGGTATTAACTCACCCGTAATGCGGTCAATACCATATGTTTTATTTTCAATTCTTACCAATGCAGCTTCCAGACCTTGAATAAATTTCTGCTGTCGGCTTGCCAACTGCATCATTTCTTCTTTCGACTGCGTGGAACTACCCTCTTCCAGAACTTTGTATGTAGGGGACGTATCATCCACATCATTTCCGTCAACGTTCATAAGAGAGCGCATCATCTGAGTATAATCACGACGTGCAAGGGCGAGTTTATTATTTATAATCTCTCTGAACTCTTCTAGCTCCTCGTCGCTGTAACGTGTTTTCTCTGTTGCCATAATAGTTAGATTTTAAAGAATTTCATTTATTCAAAAAGTGACCACAGCGCAAAGCCATGGCCACAATTATAATTATCAGGCTTTTACAACCTTTATATTTACCTTCAATTCATCAATTTCCGCTTCTGTACCATCATTAGCTGCAAGCTCTATACTGTCGGCAAGAACCTGAGTCTTGATATAGTCTGCGTATCCGTCAAGGGCAGATTTAACTCTGTCATCAGGGGTGATCTCAACATTGATGCGGTCGGTAATCTCAAGTCCAGTTTCCTTACGAATATTCTGAATTCTATTGATAAGTTCACGAGCCAAACCTTCGTTAAGCAACTCGTCGTTAAGCTCCACTTCAAGTGCTACAGTAAGATTTCCTTCGTTGCTTACAAGCCATCCCGGAATATCCTCGCTGATAATTTCAACGTCGGCTGCCTCTACCGAAATATTCTGTCCTTCCACACATACAGTTATTTCACCATTTGTCTGAAGGGAAGCTATTTCATCCTGAGAAAGAGCACCCATTGCAGCAGCAATGCCTTTCATGAGTTTACCGAACTTCTTTCCCATTGTACGGAAATTACATTTCACCTTCTTTACAAGTACTCCAGCCCCCTCGACAAAGCGTAGCTCCTTTACATTTACTTCGCTCTTTATCAAGTCTTTAACAGCATCTATATGATTCTTTTGTTCATCATCAACTGCTGGAATCATAATTGCCTGAAGAGGCTGACGTACCTTTATATTCACCTTACGGCGAAGAGCGAGAACCATTGATGTGATTTTCTGTGCCAGCCCCATTCTGGCCTCCAGATCAGTATCGATGAATCTATCGTCAGCCTCTGGGAATTTAGCCAAATGTACAGAACATTCACCCCCACGGCCTGTAACGCTTGTGAGATCCAGATAAAGTTGGTCGGCATAGAACGGAGCAAACGGTGCCATAAGTTTTGCCACTGTTTCCAAACAAACATACAGCGTTTGATAAGCTGAAAGCTTGTCTTTGCTCATTTCCTTTCCCCAGAAACGTTTACGGTTAAGGCGGACATACCAATTACTGAGATCGTCATTGACGAAAGCATCGATAAGTCTTCCGGCACGCGTCGGATCATAATTCTGCAGTTCGCGATCTACTCCCTTTATCAGAGTGTGCAACACTGAAAGAATCCAGCGATCAATCTCCGGACGTTCTTCCAACGGAATATCTGGCTGTGAATAATCAAAGCCATCAACATTTGCATACAGGCTGAAGAAAGAATATGTATTGTATAATGTTCCGAAGAATTTGCGTCGAACCTCATCAACGCCATTTGCATCGAACTTCAGATTATCCCAAGGTTCGGAGTTTGTCATCATATAGAAACGCACGGCATCAGCGCCATACTTGTCTATCATGTCAAACGGGTTTACTACATTTCCAACGTGTTTAGACATCTTGTTGCCTTTTGCATCAAGCACAAGTCCAGAAGATATCACGTTTTTAAATGCAACGCTGTCGAACACCATTGTTGCTATAGCATGCAGCGTGAAGAACCATCCGCGTGTCTGATCTACACCTTCGTTGATGAAATCCGCAGGAAAGGCGAGATGCTTGTCTATCATATCCTTGTTTTCAAAAGGGTAGTGAATCTGTGCATAAGGCATAGAGCCTGAGTCAAACCACACGTCAATAAGATCTGATTCACGCTTCATAGGTTTGCCCGTGTTGCTGACAAGAACAATATTGTCAACATACGGACGGTGGAGATCTATCTTGTCATAATTCTCCTTCGAATAGTCACCAGGTACAAAGCCCTTGTCCTTCATTGGATTAGACTGCATTATACCGGCAGCTACGCTCTTTTCTATTTCATCGAAAAGTTCCTGAAGTGAACCGATACAAATTTCCTCACCGTCTTCGTTGCGCCAAATCGGGAGTGGAGTTCCCCAATAGCGTGAACGTGAAAGGTTCCAGTCGTTCAAGTTTTCAAGCCAATTACCAAAACGTCCAGTTCCCGTTGATTCCGGTTGCCAGTTGATAGTTTTGTTCAACTCTACCATACGGTCTTTCTTTGCCGTAGAACGAATAAACCAGCTGTCAAGAGGATAATAAAGAATCGGTTTGTCCGTACGCCAGCAATGAGGATAGTTATGCACATGCTTTTCTATTTTGAACACGGTTCCATTCTGCTTCATTTCCATGCAGATTACAATGTTCAAATCTTCAGCCTTAGCAGCAGCCTTCTCATCATACTTGCCGTCTTTGTTGAACTCCGGTGCGTAAGCATTCTTTACATAGTCGCCGGCATGGTGTCCGTAGGCATCGGTATTAACACAAACTTCAACAAAGTTTTTGTCAAGTTCACCTATAATATAATATTTTCCCTGAAGATCAACCATAGGACGAGTCTCGCCTCTTTTGTTGATTAGGAAGAGTGATGGTATCTTGGCATCTTTTGCAACTTTAGCATCGTCAGCACCGAATGTTGGTGCGATATGCACGATACCGGTACCGTCTTCTGTCGTAACATAGTCGCCTAGGATTACACGAAAAGCGCAATCTTCCATCTCCACAAACTTGTCTTTGCCCGTTTCGCTTTCAAAGACCTTCTCTGGATGTGCTGCAGCATATTCTGCAACATAATCCGGAGCATTCCTATCCACCTTTGCCGTAGGCTTCACCCATGGCATAAGCTGTTTGTAATGTATGCCCTCAAGTTCCTTTCCAACATATTCACCCACAATACGATATGGCAGAATCTTATCGCCATGCTTGTAGTCATCCATAGGAGCATCCTTACCTTCGGACTTGAAATAAGAACCCAGCAAGGACTCTGCCAAGACTACGGTGAGTTTCTCGTCATTATATGGATTATATGTTTGTACTGCAAGGTATTTTATCGAAGGACCTACACAAAGTGCCGTATTTGAGGCTAAGGTCCATGGTGTTGTTGTCCATGCCATAAAGCAAGGCTTACCCCACTTTGTCCACTCTTCCTTTGGCTCGACAATCTCAAACAGTGCCGTGCAAGTAGTGTCTTTAACGTCACGGTAGCAACCGGGCTGGTTCAATTCATGCGAACTTAACCCTGTTCCGGCCCCGGGGCTATACGGCTGAATTGTATATCCCTTATACAACAAATCCTTACCATAAAGTTGTTTGAGCAACCACCATAAGGTTTCTATATATTTGTTGTCGTATGTAATGTATGGATGGTCGAGGTCCACGAAATAGCCCATCTCTTCTGTCAGTTTACGCCACTCGGCAGTAAACTTCATTACATTTTCACGGCATTTATGGTTATAGTCCTCTACCGAGATATATTTTTTTGAGTTTTTGTTGTCGATATCAGCTTTTGTTATTCCAAGCTCTTTTTCAACACCCAATTCAACAGGCAGGCCATGGGTATCCCATCCTGCCTTGCGATAGACCTGCATACCCTTCATTGTCTTGTAGCGATTGAAAGTGTCTTTTATCGAACGTGCCAACACATGATGTATTCCTGGATGACCGTTTGCTGAAGGCGGTCCTTCGAAAAACACAAACTGCGGACACCCTTCTCGCTCATCTATAGACTTGTGGAACACGTCGTTCTTGTTCCACATATCCAAAATTTCACTGTTTACTTTTGTCAGGTTCAACCCTGAATGTTCGGCAAATTTCTTAGCCATATATTCTATTCTATTTTTAATTTATTTTATTTTAGGTGGCAAAGATACATAAAAAAAAAGTCTTGGCAAAATTGTTTATAAATTCTTTTGAAATAACATACGTACAACACATTTAAGCAAATGTAAATGTATGAATAATTGATGAAAGAAAAGAAATTACATGAACACTTAAAGTTGGTTAAATGTCTTTTTATTTAAACATACCATATTAACTTTGCATATCGGATTTACAAAAAAAAGAAAAATAGACACAATGAGAAAAGCAATATCAATTATAGTTATCAGTATGATGGCGACACAAATCTGGGCTTCGTCAAGCATTGAAGAATCATGGAAGAATATGCCAGACAGCATCATTTCATACTTTAACGCTGCTGTAAGAACAGAGATGCTCGACATGTATAATATTACACACGGAACAAAAACCAAGAATCTTCTGGGCGGACAATGCTGGATCGACAGTGTATCCAACGACTTGATAGAAATGCACATCAACGAATCGACTACATTGCAGATTGCGACTTTCACATGCAACGACTCCACAAAAATCATGTGTATGGTTAAGGGGTACGGACAACCAACCCACGAAAGCAGCATATCATTCTATACTGAGGAATGGAGGAGAATAGACAGCACCTTTGGATTGCCTGACACACGGGATGCAAAGCTCATGCTCAACATGCTCACCCACCGTCCGGATTCAATATCAGAAAGCAGATACAACGAAAGCATAAAAATGATAGAACCGGTAATGGTTACAGCCACCATAACATCAGAACATGAAATTATTTTCAACATAAATAATTCTATGCTTACTAAAGATGAAAATCGCGAAGTTGACAAGATAAAAAAGAAAAAATGCTTTAAATGGAACGGCAAAATATTTAAATAATGTTTATCTGTTATTTTCCCGACGGAAAAAATTTGCATAAACGAAAAAATACCGTACCTTTGCATTGTGTTTTTCATGGTATTAGATTATTAAGGTTAATAAAAGATTGGTTGTCGTGAGACAATCAATTTTTTTCTTTTTATAGGAACACAAAAAACGGAAAACAAACCAGTTATCTTATATGAGAGCAAACAAGGAGTATGTAACAGAAAAATTCAACGAGTTTAACAGAATCATATTCGGGAACAAACTACCATCAATAACCATACGCATTGGTAATGCGAGGACTATGTTAGGCTCTATTTCATACAAGAAGAAAACATCGTGGAAAGCAACTGTCTGCTACGACTTCAAACTGACAGTAAGTTCTTACAGCGAGCTTACCGAAAAGGAACTTGAAGATGTCATTATCCACGAAATGATACATTATTATATTTTATACTTTAATATCAAAGACACAAGTTCTCACGGCGAAATTTTCAGAAGAATGATGAATTCTATAAATAGGGATTTTAAAAGAAACATCACGATAAGCAAGCGTAATGCGACGCCTTTACCCCAAAAACATACGACGAAACTTTATCTTGTATGTACAGGCGAACTTGCCAACGGCAAACTGGCTGTATCTGTCATCCCAAAATCCAAGATATTCACGTTTTGGTCTATTATGCCAAAACTATTTAAAATCAAAAATGTGAAATGGTATGCAAGTCGCGACAGCTATTTTGAAAGATACCCTAAATGTGTAAAGCCAAAGATGTATATTGCAGAAGATGACATTTCCTGCCATCTGACAGATGCCAACGAATTGATAAAGACTGACAACAAAATTATATTCCTAAAAAAAGAGCAATAAAAAAAGCGGGGTAAAAAACTCCCCGCTTCTTGTATAAGTATTACAAAAGAAAATTATTCTGCACTATCCTCTGCCGGCTTCATGTTTGTATAAACATTCTGCACGTCATCATCGTCTTCAAGGATATCAACCATCTTGTCGATTACCTCTCGCTGCTCTGGCGTTACCTCCTTCAAATCTGTAGGAATACGTGTGAATTCAGCCCCTGTAATCTCTATGCCATTACCTTCAAGATGCTTCTGCAAATCGCTAAAGCTCTTTGGATCACCATAGATTGTAACTTCATTGGTTTCCTCATCATAATCATAATCCTCTTCTACACCATAATCTATGAATTCAAGTATAAGCTCGTCCATATCTAAATCTGCGGGCTTTTTGAATGTAAATACCGCTTTCTGATCGAAGAGGAACGAGAGTGAGCCCTGTGTTCCAAGATTTCCGTTGTATTTGTTGAATACGGCACGCACGTTTGCAACAGTACGGGTTGTGTTATCTGTAGCGGCATCTACGAAAATAGCCACTCCGTGGGGTCCGTATCCTTCATAGGTAACTTCCTTGAAATCTTTCTGATCCTTACCCATTGCGTTCTTTATAGCACGCTCCACGTTTGCATTAGGCATATTCTCGCGTTTTGCTGTCTGGATGATAGCTCTCAAGTGAGGATTGTTTTCAGGATCAGGACCACCAGCCTTCACAGCTATGGCAATCTGTTTTCCTATTTTTGTAAACGTGCGGGCCATATGACCCCATCTCTTCAGTTTTGTCGCTTTGCGATATTCAAATGCTCTTCCCATTGGAGTAATTTTAATATTTTGTTTGTTCTTAATTGTCTGACAATATTGCGAAATGCTCGGATTCCAAAAAAATATAAGGGAAAAATTATCTAAGTTCTGCCCCAATCTGCTTCTTTATATTTGTTATAATCTTTGTCATTACAGATTCAATATGTTTTTCTGTGAGCGTCTTTTCCTCATCTTGCAGGATAAAGTTTACTGCATAACTCTTCTTGCCTTCCGGAAGGTTTTTCCCTTCATAAACATCAAAGAGCTCAACTTTTTTCAAAAGTTTCTTTTCTGACTGATATGCCACCTTCTCGATTTCAGCAAACTCCACTGCATTATCTACGAGCAGAGCCAAATCGCGGCTTACTGGTGGGAACTTACTTATTTCCTTGAAACTGAATTTGTTTTTCTTTATTGCCTTCATCAATGCAGTCCAGTTTAATTCTGCATAATATACAGGTGTATCAATACCGAATTTCTTGAGTTGTTTTCTACAAACAACACCTAATTCTGCGAGTATTTTTCCACCGCGGTTTTCTATTGAAATAGCCGTAGAGAATATATCATTGTTGCTTTGTTTGAAAACCACAGCCCCCAACGGTAAACCGATGCGGCGAAGGATATTCATCACATACGCTTTCATTTCATAAAATGAAGTTTCCTCGTTTGGATGAGCCCAACTTCCGTTTACACGCATACCTGTAACCCAGAGTCCCAAATGATATTCCTCACTATATGCACGTTGCGGATTGTCGTCCGTATGTTGTTCTTTGTTGAAAGAATACACATTACCAAATTCAAAGAAATGAAGGTTGGGGCTTTTACGCTTGATATTGTGTTCCAAACTCTCCAAACCGCCAAAAAGCAATGTCTCACGCATCACATTCAAATCTGAACTTAACGGATTCATTATCCTCACCAGATTGTCAGCGTGATAGTGATTTAGGTTGTCATAATATGCAGCCTTTGTAAGAGAATTATTCAATATTTCATTGAAGCCACAACCCACAAGTTGTTCTCCTACAATATTTTCCAGTTTATGTTTTTTATCTTCGTCACCTTTTATTACGAGTGAGCTTTTTAATTGTGTTGGAATTTCTACATTGTTATAACCATAAACGCGCAGAATATCTTCCACAACATCACACGGACGCTGCACATCTACACGATATGCTGGAACTTCAAGCTTCAAGCCCTTTTCATCCTCGGAAAGGATTTTCATATCGAGCCACATACAGATGTTTTTTATCATTTCGTGTGGAATACCCTTCCCTATAAGTCCTGTTGCATAATCGTATTCCAAATCAACCATAAAATTGTTCATTGGCTCTGGATATACATCCTTTATCTGCATAGATACCTTTGCACCGGCAAGTTCTCTTGCCAATATCGCCGCCTGTTTCAGAGCGTAAATTGTCCCGTTTGGATCAATGCCGCGCTCGAAACGGAACGAGGCGTCTGTGCTCAATCCATGACGACGCGCACTCTTGCGTATCCATGTGGGATGGAAATAGGCACTTTCCAAAACGACATTTACAGTGGAATCATACGTACCGCTACCTTTTCCTCCAAATACGCCAGCAATACACATTGGTTCCTCTACATTGCAAATTGCCAAGTCTTTATCGCTTAGTTTATGTTCCTCACCGTCAAGAGTAACAAATGGCGTTCCTGTGGGCATTGTCTTGACAACTATCTTGTTGCCCTTTATCATATCGGCATCAAAACAATGTAGAGGCTGCCCGTAAGCCATCATGATATAGTTTGTAATGTCTACAATATTATTTATAGGGCGCAATCCAATAACACGCAATTTTTCTTGTAGCCACTCCGGACTTTCTTTCACATCACATTCTGTAAGGCTTACACATGCATAACGTTTACATGCGTCTGTACATACGACATCCACATCGACCTGAAGGTCATTATTGTCTATGCTAAAGGCATCACAATCCGGACGATGAAGTTTTGTTTCATACCCATTACGCTTGAGCCATGCATACAAATCACGTGCAACGCCCCAATGAGACAAGGCATCTGCACGATTCGCCGTAATGTCTATTTCTATCAGCCAATCGCTTTCAAGATTATAATATTCTGCTGCAGGGGTACCAACCTTAGCATCATCCGGAAGAACAATGATTCCATCATGACTGGTACCAATTCCGATTTCGTCTTCAGCACAAATCATACCATAGCTTTCTACGCCACGGAGTTTGGATTTTTTTATAACAAATTCCTTGTCTCCATCATAGAGAACACAACCCAAATCTGCTATTATTACCTTCTGTCCTGCTGCTACATTCGGAGCTCCACATACAATCTGCGAAGGTTGTTCCTTACCTAAATCAACAGTGGTAACATGGAGATGGTCGGAATTTGGATGCAATTCACAGGTAAGCACTTTACCTACGAATAGTCCTTTTAAACCGCCCTTAACACTTTGAACTTCTTCAAGAGAATCTACCTCAAGCCCTTCGGACGTTAAAGCATCGCACACCTCCTGTGGAGTAAGGTCAAAATCAACATACTCCTTCAACCATTTGTAAGATATATTCATTATAATGTTTTTTTTACAATTCCTTATTCAGTCGGGCGCAAAAGTACTAAATTTTAGTCGTTTGTACAAAACTTTATGCCAAAATTTACGTTTCTGAGACTTTGTATACTATCAAGTATGCCAAAGACTCTTACCAAGATTCGACAAACATGTTTTTAAATTACATGCATAAAGAAAGGGACATGCATCGTTTTACGACACATATCCCAATATTATTTCCAGTAAATACACCGGATTCGATCTGCTGAAAGCTTACAAACCAAGTGATTTCTTTATAGCCTCGATTTTTCCTTCTGCAGCTTTCGTGCATCTTTCGTAGCATCCAGCACACTTGAACGAAGGATCTTTTACTTCGATATAGAATTTTATCTTAGGTTCTGTTCCTGAAGGACGAACACTGACTTTTGTGTTGTCGTCGCAGAACCACTGGAGCACATTGCTTGTGGTTGGCATATTAAGCTTTTCCACAGTACCGTCAATACGGGTTGCTTCAAGAGTTTTGTAGTCTTTCCACAAAACGACCTTGCTGCCGCCAAGTTCCTTCGGAGGGTTAGCGCGGAAGTTTTCCATCATCTGCTTAATCTCGTCAGCTCCGGTCTTGCCTGGACGCACCACGTTCACTGTAAACTCCTTTGAGAATCCGTATTCCTGATATATCTGCATCAAAAGGTCATATAGAGTCTTTCCTTGATCTTTTGCCCATGCTGCAATCTCGCATATCAGACAAATTGATGCTGGAGCATCTTTATCACGAACTTTATCGTATGGCAAGAATCCAAAGCTTTCTTCTCCTCCGCCGATATAGTTCTGTTTACCCTCAGACAATGCAATCTCGCGTGCAATCCACTTGAAACCTGTATAACAATCACGAAGTTCTACATTGTTTTTCTTGGCTATCTCAGCTATTACCTCTGTTGTTACAATTGTCTTTACAAGATAATCTGTAGGTTTCAGTTTGCCGAGTTTCTTTTTGTTTGCTATAATATAATAGCAGAACATCATGCATGTTTGGTTACCATTTATGATAACCCAATCGCCTTTGTCGTCACGGCATACAATTGCAAGACGGTCGGCATCTGGATCGGTGGCAACAACAAGGTCTGCATTCAGCTTTGTTCCAAGTTTCATACCCAAAGTCATCGCCTCTGAATTTTCAGGGTTTGGAGATACTACTGTCGGGAAATTACCATCTATAACCATCTGCTCCGGAACGACGTTGATATTTTGGAATCCCCACGAACGCAAACACATTGGAACAATTACACGTCCTGTACCATGCATAGGTGTATACACTATGTTAAGGTCTTTTTGGCGATTGATTACATCCTGGTCTATCATTGCCGTATGAACTGCCTGCATATAATTGTAGTCCATCTCACCACCAATAATTTTGATAAGGTCCCAATTTGCATCAAACTTCACATCCTCGATTTTTACCTTATTAACTTCATCGATGATGCCGGTATCGTGCGGGGCGAGCACCTGTGCTCCATCGCTCCAATATGCCTTGTAACCGTTGTATTCCTTCGGATTGTGCGACGCAGTAACGTTTACACCAGCCTTTGCCCCAAGCTCTCGAATTGCAAAGGATATTTCAGGTGTAGGACGAAGTCCTTCAAACAAATAAGCCTTTATGCCATTAGCAGAGAATATTGCAGCTACCGTTTCGGCAAAGAGGCGAGAATTGTTTCGACAATCGTGTCCCACAACCACACTAAGGTTTTTCTCTCCAGGGAAAGCCTTTAATATGTAGTTTGCAAAGCCCTGTGTTGCCATACCCACTATATATTTGTTCATACGGTTCGTGCCTGCTCCCATTATACCGCGAAGGCCGCCTGTACCAAATTCAAGGTTCTGATAAAAAGCATCAATAAGTGCTGATTTGTCTTCCGCATCAAGCATTGCTTTGACTTCCTTGCGTGTTTCTTCATCAAATGAAGGAGAAAGCCATTGTTGTGCTTTCTTCTCACACTGGGCAATAAGTTCTTTGTTATTTTCCATAATTTTATATGTTTAGATTGTTGTTTCACGTAACAATACAATTTTACATTTACTATACCGAGCATAGCAAATCGAATTGCACTTTGCAAAGATAATCTTTTTTATGGAAAACAATAAGTTTTAATTGAATAATTAGAAAAAAAAGAACCGTTTTGACATTTTTGTTGTTCAAAACGGTCCTTTTTTTGTATACATATATGTTTTTATCATACTATTCCCTGTGCCATCATTGCCTTTGCCACTTTCAGGAAGCCCGCTACATTAGCGCCTTTCACATAGTTGATGTATCCATCAGGCTCTGTTCCATATTTCACGCAGTTTGCATGAATATCATTCATTATGCCATGAAGTTTACGGTCTACTTCCTCACGACTCCAACTCAAGCGTTCAGAATTCTGACTCATTTCCAATCCTGATACGGCAACACCTCCTGCATTGGCAGCCTTGCCTGGTGAATACAATATTTTGGCATTTTGGAAGACTTTAATTGCTTCTGGAGTTGTAGGCATATTGGCACCCTCGCTTACTGCAAAAACTCCATTTGCCACCAAAGCCTTAGCTGCTTCTTCGTTAATCTCATTCTGTGTAGCAGAAGGAAGGGCGATATCAGCTTTCTCGAACCAAGGTTTTGCACCTTCTACATACTTTACGCCAAATTCTTCTGCATACTCACGGATACGGCCACGTTCAATATTTTTAAGTTCCTTAATATATTCAAGCTTTTCTGTTGTTATTCCGTCAGGATCATAAATATAACCATCAGAATCAGAACATGTTACGACTTTTGCTCCAAGTTCAATGCATTTCTCTATTGTATACTGTGCCACGTTTCCGGCTCCGCTCACCAAAATGGTTTTCCCCTTAATATCGATGCCACGAGTTTTAAGCATATTAACAAGAAAATATACATTCCCGTATCCTGTTGCCTCCGGACGAATCAAAGATCCTCCAAACTCAAGTCCCTTACCAGTAAGGACACCGCTCCACGTGTGTGTAAGTTTCTTGTACATTCCAAACATGTATGCCACTTCACGCCCACCGACGCCAATGTCGCCAGCCGGAACGTCCTCATCCGGACCGATATGACGATAAAGCTCCGTTATGAATGCTTGGCAAAAACGCATCACTTCGGCATCACTTTTTCCTCTAGGCGAAAAATCGGAACCACCTTTAGCACCGCCCATAGGCAATGTAGTTAATGAATTCTTGAAAGTTTGTTCAAATGCAAGGAACTTCAAAATTCCAAGATTTACAGACTTATGGAAACGGATTCCTCCCTTGTACGGACCTATCACATTATTGTGTTGCACACGATACCCCATATTTGTCTGTACATTTCCTTTATCGTCTACCCATGACACACGAAAAGATATTATGCGATCTGGTATACAAAGGCGTTCAATCAAATTGGCACGATCAAACTCCGGATGTTTATTGTACTCATCCTCTATTGTTGCCAAAACTTGGCTTACGGCCTGTATATACTCAGGTTCATTTGGAAATCTTTGCTTAAGATTCTCAACTACGTTTGCTGCTATCATTATTATTCTTTTATGGTTGAAATTTATTGATTGTATTAGTTTCTTCAGTTTTTACTTTTGCAAAGATATTGTTTTTTTTCAAAATAGAAGACAAAAATCCAGAATATTTTATTTTTTCATAAAAAAAAGTAAGTTTTTACACTTTCTTTCCATCCTTTCGTTCGAAAAAAATCATTAATTCTTGCATAAAGTGAGCAGCACTATTCATATAAAACTTAGTATGCTTCGCGGTATTTGTTCTCATCCTTATCATTAAGCATTGAAAGATAGCTTTGATATCTACTGGGAGCAATATAATGTTCTTCTATAGCTTTAAGTACAGCACAGCCAGGTTCATGCGTATGGGTACAGTTATTGAAACGGCAATCTTTAGAGAAGCGAAAAATCTCCTTGAAATAGCTTGTTATTTCTTCTGGTTCCATATTAAATGTACCAAAGCCTTTTATCCCAGGAGTATCTATAATATATCCACCTCCAGGCAATTCCAGCATTTCACTGAATGTCGTTGTATGCATACCTGTATTATGAAAATCACTAATTTCAGCGGTACGCAAATTCACTCCCGGAACGACGCTGTTTATCAGAGTTGACTTCCCCACCCCACTATTTCCACTCAGAAGCGTTGTCTTGTTCTTTAGCATTGGCAGCAAAACATCAAGTCCATCACCATTTGCGGCAGAAATTGCCACACACTTATAGCCAACATTTTCATACAGAGTCATCATCATTTCTTGATAGTGTTTTTCATCAGCATCAAGCAAATCCGTCTTATTAAAAACGAGTATCACAGGAACGCTATAAGCCTCGGCTGAAGCAAGAAATCTATCAATAAACGTAGTGCTGGTTTGCGGATGATCAACAGTAACAATCAAAAACGCCTGATCTACATTAGCTGCAATAATATGACTCTGCTTACTAAGATTCTGAGACTTCCTTACAATGTAGTTCCTACGCTCTTCTATTGAATTGATAAAAGCCGTTCCTTCTTGATTCCGGATAATCTCAACCCTGTCGCCAACAGCAACAGGATTCGTACTGCGAATTCCCTTTAAGCGAAAGTTTCCCTTAATTTTACTGTCAACGACATTACCATCATCAGTTTTCACAGTATACCAACTTCCAGTATTCTTTATTACCAATCCTTTCATATTTTCTTATATTAATATAGAAAACATTTTTAAATAATATGTTGTCATAAAACGCGAAAAGCCACTTGGCATACATGCGCCCAACAACGCAATTAACACCACGTGGCATTTAATGTCTAATTTTCTACAGCTGCACGTAAGATCATACTTGTCGCCCCAAGTGTAAAGAGCGTACCGTCGTGTATAACCCTACGTTCTTTATCCCCAAGAATCTCATTGTCAACAAACGTGCCTGTATTACTTGGTCCATCCCGAAGTACATATTTCAATTTGCCAGTTTTCTTATCTCGCGAAACATTAATCACACAATGGCTTATATCCATACTTGGATCGTTCGTTTCGATTTTCAAGTCCACTTTTGCGTTCTTCATATAACGTCCTATTGTATTGTCCCCCATTTTCAATGGCAGAACCTGTTTGTAATGGAAAACATTTTCTATAACTACAAGTGAACCACATCCATTTTCATCGGCACTTTCATCAGGATTTTCATCTTTTTGGCGATTCCGTAGTTTCGTAACGCCCAAACGTATTCCAAATTCTTTGCCACATTCCGGACATTGAAAAACCAACGATTGACCTTCCTTATATTTTGTCTCGTCAAAAATAATATAATTGTCACATTTAGGACAACGTACTCTTTTCATAAATTTATTTTATATAATAAATCCAGGATTCCTTAAAAATATCATCTCCATTTAGAGCATTCAGTTTATCCAACGCATCCCTTTCCGTCTTAAAATCCCCATAAACGACTTTAAGAGATGAACCGGCCCCACCTATCAGTTTAACTTCTTTATATCCTTTAGCCTGAAGACGAGCCACGAACGCTTCAGCATTCGACTTTGTTATGCGACATGCCAATACTATGCAATAGCCATTTTCCGTTTTCTCATCTTCTGTCAAAGCTTTTTTGTCTGACATATCGAGATTGACCGACGATTGCTGTTTGACATCTCTTGAAGATTTTTTTGACACTTCCTGATTTCTTACAACGGCCTCTGATACGCCATCAAATTTCACACTTTGTTGAACTTCGCCTTTTGGAACAAGATTATACAGCAAGCCGTTGGACACCGAACTCATCAACCTACCATTCTCGTACACTTCTGTATTTAGCGGAGTGGAAAGAAAGAAGAAAGCAATAAGCGCGCATGCTACAGCAAGAACATTACGTACAAGACTCACTTTAACTGCAATTATCTTATCTTCATCAGTATGACACGCTAAATGTTCTATAAGTTTAGATTCACAAAACGGCTTATCTTTTACCAATAACGGAATATCACCATCACAAGTTGCCGTTACAGACTTATTTTGTTCTCCAGTCACAGAAACCACATTCAGCCTCACACTATCGCCAACACAGGGTTCAACTTCAACTCCAGCCAAACCATATAGTTCCGGAGTAAGTATTCCACTCTCGCATGGTTCAAATTCATAATTCCCTTCTCCATTCAGCGAAACAACGCCTATATTTTCCAGTTCAAAAAAACCATCTCTGTCGAGACTCTGCTTCAACTCATCTACCTCCGCATCTATTCTATTTACTGCTTCCGGGTAACTTATATCATATGCCTCCACATACGACTGCGCTAAAAGAGAATCATTCATATTCAGCTTCGGATTAAATCCAAGCATACGTGTTGGCGGAAGGAACGTATTGTCCCTCTCGTCATAGCGTGCATCAATGTGATGCGCCATAAAACCGCCAAACCCTGGAACAATCACACAATCATTGCAGAGCAAAAGTATTTCAATATGTCTTTCTAAATTAATCACGAGTGCAAAATTACTCATTTATGCGCAATATCACAAATAATCCGGGCAAAACAAAGTAAGTATATTAAAAAAAAGCAAAAAGATAATTGCTTTATAATTTTATTTCTTACTTTTGCATCAAATTTTTTACACTTATGGAATATATAAAGACTGATATCGAAGGGGTATATATAATAGAGCCCAAAATATTCAAGGATCCGCGTGGATATTTCTTTGAAGCATTCAAGCAAGACGAGTTTGACAACAATGTCGGAAAGACAAACTTTGTACAGGACAATGAATCGAAGTCTTCATATGGTGTTTTGCGTGGATTACATTACCAAAAAGGAGAGTTCTCTCAAGCTAAACTCGTTAGAGTCATAAAAGGAAAAGTTCTTGACGTGGCTGTCGACATACGCAAGAGTTCGCCAACATTTGGGAAGCACGTAATGGTTGAACTGAGCGAAGACAACAAAAGACAATTATTTATTCCTCGCGGTTTTGCACATGGTTTCCTGGTTTTAAGCCAAGAAGCGATATTCACATATAAGGTCGACAACATATATGCACCGCAGAGTGAAGCTTCAATCAGATATGATGATCCTACACTTAAAATACAATGGCCTATTGATAAAGACAAAGTTTTGACGAGCGAAAAAGATACGAAAGGCAAAAGTCTGGAAGATGCTGACTTATTTGAATAGATCCATTATCACAAAAAAAACTACACAGATTTATGATGCAATAGCATCATTGCTATTTGCATAATCGAATATGCAGAAAAGAAAATGAGCAAACTGAATTTTATACTTGTTCCTGCCCTTTTACTTACAGCTTTTGCCTGTAAAAGCGGAAAGCCTGATAGTATCACCGAACGTAAAGAAGATTTGCAAGCAAAGAAATTACTGCAAGGAATCTGGCTAGACACAGACGACGATGACGTAGTGTTCAAAATTAAAGGAGACACGATTTATTATCCTGATTCCTTAAGCCAGCCCATCAAATTTGCAATATATGGCGATACACTTGAAACTCAAAGTTCTGCAAATTCGAAATACGCAATAATAAAGCAGTCAGAGCATCTGTTTGAATTTAAAAACACAAACGGAGACATTATAAAGCTTTACAAAGGAACAGATCCAAGTTACGAGTTACAGTTTGAGGAAAAGAAACCAATAACCGTCAACCAGAACAAAGTAATAAAGACAGATTCTGTTATTTTTTGCGGACAAGAAAAATACCACTCGTATATACAAGTAAATCCGACAACTTACAAAACGCTGAAAACTTCATACAATGACGATGGACTTGAAGTCGAAAACGTATATTTCGACAACACAATACATATCGGCATATATAAACAAGGAGTGAAAATCTTTTCAAAAGACTTTTACAAGAAAGACTTCAGTAAATTTGTTCCGTCAGACTTCCTAAGGCAAAGCGTGTTGAGCGATATTGCATTAATAAATGCTGACAGTAAGGTGTTGCACTATCATGCAAACCTAGCTATACCCGACAGCTATTTAAGCTATATTGTCAATATCGATATTACAACTAATGGAAAGATGTTGCTAAGCATCCAAAAATAAAGAATGCTTAGCGCCGAAATTCCGCGCACGTTATTGCTGTGGCTATAGCAACATTCAGGCTATCGGCTGTAGCTCGTCCCTTTTGGAAACTCGGTATCAAAAGCCTATTGTTTATATAGCGCGCCACGGATGGGGATATACCTTTCCCTTCATTTCCCATAACAATAATACCGTTAGACGAAAGGGATTTCTTATATATATCATCACCATCAAGAAAAGTTCCATATATTGGAAAATCTGCCGGAAGTGAATTTAAAAACTCCGCAAGTTCTACATAAACGACCTCTACCCTTGCTATACTGCCCATCGTAGCCTGAACAACTTTCGGATTATAAACATCCGCCGTATTGCGGCTACAATATATTCGAGATACACCGAACCAGTCGGCTATTCGGATTATCGTACCGAGATTTCCAGGATCTTGCACATCATCAAGAGCAAGATACAACTCTAAATTATTGGGGGCAACAACACAAGAACAAGAACCTGGCATTGGAAACAATGCAATAACATGTTGCGGGTGTTTCAAGAAACTTATGCTGCGAAGTTCATCATTACTAACCTCAAAAACAGAATCAGTTTTTTCCCAACCATATTCTTCTATCCATTCCGATGTTGCAAAAATTGTACGAGGCTTTATCACAGCCATCAAATCTGCAACAACCTTTGGACCTTCTGCAACAAACAACCCTTCTTTACTTCGTCCTTTTTTCGACTCCAGAGAACGCACCAGCTTTATCTGATTCTTACTTACCATATTATAAATTACAATTATAGATACAAAAGTACAATTTTTTTCTTATTATTTCATTCTTATTTAGAAAAGAATTACCTTTGCAACAAAAAACAAGAGGAAAGTGACACAAATAAAACAAAGAAAAATATCGTATATATATATTCTTGCTGCGTTCTTAATGCTAATGCTGACAGAATGCTCTGTCACTAAATTTATACCACAAGACAAATATCTTCTAAATAAAGTAAAATTAAAATCTGAAGACAAGTCCATTGACTTGTCTATGTACGAACCATATGTGAAACAAAAAGGGAACACAAAATGGTTTTCCTCATTGCGCATACCCTTGGCAACATATTCTCTCGCAGGAAAAGACTCAACAAAATGGATTAACAAAACGCTGAAAAATATTGGAGAAAAGCCTGTTATCCTTGATTCTATTCAGACAAGTACGACATGTTCTGACCTTAGGAAAGCTATGCAGAATGCAGGTTACCTTGATGCGTATGTTACTACAGAAACCAAGATTTCCGGAAAGAAAAAAATTGAACTAACATATATTCTGCATCCTGGAGACATATATTATATAAACAAACTCACATACGACATACAAGATGACTGTATAGCAAAAAAAATAAATTCAATTTATCCTGAAAAAGTAAGATTAAAACCTGGTATGAGGTTTGACGTAAACAAACTTGACCATGAAAGAAAGCTCATAACAACAGCGCTTACCAATAACGGATATTATCATTTTCACAAAGACTACATATCTTTTACCGCAGATTCTACATGCGGGAAAAAACGTGTAGACCTAACTCTACACATAGCAAAATTCCGTTTGTCCAACAATAGTCATAGTGATACTTTGCATACTTGTTACTACATTGACAAAATTGATTTTTCAAGTAGTAACGGAAAGAAAATCAATTTACGCAAAAGTATATTAGAGGAGAACACATGGATGGAACATGGCAATCTTTTCAGTTCAAGCGCTCTCAAACATACCTACAACAGTTTTGGCAAATTGCAAGCAGTAAATTACACAAACATACAATTCAACGAAAAGCCAGGATCAGACAAACTTGACTGCAAAATAACAATAAGTCCGGCAAAGCCCAACAGCATAAGTTTTCAACCTGAAGGCACAAACACATCGGGAGACCTCGGAGCGGCAGCATCCCTTACTTATGAGAACAAGAACATGTTCCGGGGTTCAGAAGTCTTCAGTGTGAAACTGCGTGGTGCTTTTGAAGCAATAACAGGACTTGAAGGTTATCAGAACCAAAACTATATGGAATATAGCGTAGAGTCAAAACTTCTATTTCCAAGCTTTGTATGTCCTTTCTTATCAAAAAGTTTTAGGCGACGCTCTTCTGCGTCATCCGAGTTCAGTGTAAGTTACAATATGCAGAACAGACCAGAGTTTCACAGACGCGTTTTCTCCGGTGGACTAAAATACAGATGGACTGACTCGAAACAAAGGCATCAATATAAGATTGACGTTATAGACCTTAACTATGTCTACATGCCATGGATTTCAAGTACTTTCAAAAAAGATTATCTCGACGATGTCGATAACCGCAACGTTATCCTTCGTTACAATTACGAAGATCTGTTCATAATGAAAATAGGATTGGGAATGTCATACAATCATAATCAAAATGCATTTAAGCTGAATGTTGAAACTGCAGGAAATATCCTGAACGGAATATCACACATTGTGAAAATGGATAAGGATAACAACAACAATTACAAAATCTTCAACATTGCCTATGCACAATATGCGAAATTTGACTTTGATTATACCAGGCAAATACCGTTCGACAATAATAACCAGCTTATACTGCATGCAGGATTCGGCATTGCATATCCTTATGGCAACAGTAAAGTATTGCCATTCGAAAAGCGTTATTTTTCAGGTGGAGCGAATTCTGTAAGAGGATGGACTGTCAGAGGGCTCGGTCCTGGAGGCTTTAAAGGCAAAGATGGAAGAATAGACTTTATAAACCAAACTGGTGACATGAAACTGGATTTGAATATGGAACTACGCACATTTCTGTTTTGGAAATTTTACGGAGCCGTATTCATTGATGCAGGAAATATATGGACTTTACGCCAATATGACGAGCAACCCGACGGACAATTCAAATTCAATTCGTTCTACAAACAGATTGCTGCTGCCTATGGATTTGGACTCCGCATGAATTTCAACTATTTTATACTACGCTTCGATATGGGAATGAAGGCTATAAATCCAGCATATGACACAAAAAAAGAACACTATGCTATCATTCATCCAAATTTCAGCAGGGATTTTGCCTTTCATTTTGCAGTCGGACTACCATTCTAAATGGCATAAAAGAAAAGAGACAATATTCTTCAAAGGACATTGCCTCTTTTCTTTTTATGCGTTAATTTTCTTTTCAACAAAATATTTTGGTCTATGTTTTACTTCAAGATATATCTTTCCAATATATTCTCCCGTGACTCCACATGCAAGAAGTACACTTCCGCCAATAAACCATAAACTGACCAACAAAGATGTCCATCCCTCTATGGTATGCCCGATAAAATGTTCATAAAGAGCATAGGCAATTACCCCCAAAGCGACCAAAATAAACATTATGCCAAGATAAGAAATCAAACGTAGAGGTTTTACTGAAAACGATGTTATTCCTTCTACCGCAAAAGCAAGCATTTTTTTCAAAGGATATTTCGATTCTCCGGCAAAGCGTTCACATCTATTGTAGTATACAGAAGTGGAAGGGAACCCCATAGAAGCTATTATACCACGCAAGAACAAGTTGTCTTCTGGATACTGCATAAGCGACATCATTGCCCGTTGACTCATAAGGCGAAAATCTGCATGATTATATATTATCTTTCCGCCAAGCAAAGTCATAAGTTTATAAAAGGCAAGAGCAGTATTCCGTTTGAAATATGTATCTGTCTTACGTTCTTTTCTTACGCCAAAAACAATATCATTTCCTTTTCTCCATGCATCAACCATCTCGTAAATGGCGTTTACGTCATCTTGCAAGTCCGCATCAATTGAGATTGAGGCATCGACATGCTCCGAGCCCCATTGCAGCCCTGCCCATAAAGCATATTGATGCCCCCGATTACAAGACAATTTCATTCCACCGACACATTCAGTTTCGCAGGCAAACTTCTCAATCATTTGCCAAGTATTGTCACGGCTTCCATCATCAACAAAAAGTATCATTCCTTTGTCTATGGAATGTCTTTTCTTCAGTTTATCAAGAACTTCAACAAGACGTTTTTTTGTCTCTGCCAAGACGTCCTCTTCATTGTAACATGGAACAATAATTACAAGTTTCATTTTAAATTATTTTTGAATTGAAACAAATTTGTATAAAGTAAGGTTTCGCTTATCATCACAACTCCTGTGATTAAAACGCTTTATCTTCAAAAGCTTGTATTCAGCGTACCTTTTCATAAAAACAGTTTTGTCTTCATCTCCCATTATCATATACCCGCTTTTAGGTCTATTCAAGTCAAGTGGCACAACGCGGTCTTCAAGATAAAAATTCAAAGAAAACTGGTGTATACGATTTCTTTCACCAGGATACCAACTGCCCCTGTAATCCCAAATGATATTATCTTCAGGAACGATACGACTGATTTCGTTCGCCATATGGAAATCTGACTTTACTTCAAAAACTCTTGGCAAAACAACTCCATCAAGCATAATATTTATCGAAAATACAATTCCGACCAAACTTAAAGCACAATGCCAGCCACAATCTCTCCTACTCCATCTGACAAATGAACAAACGCCAAATAAGATAACACTTATAGCAAATAGTACCGAAAAATCCATAGGTGTTGTTTCAAGGCTAACAAGATATGAAATATTCTCGGTAGCATGCTTTCCATTGAAAACATTATGCGGAACCGAACCTATCTTTATCATAAAGAATAAAGCCGGAAGCAGCAAAGCAATGGAAGATAGGATATATCCATATAATATTAGTATACGCTTATGATTGCAACATAACCACATGATATACTTTGCAAGAAAATAAGCCAAAAATGGATATATGGGCAACAGATATACACTTCGCTTGCTCTTCGGAATACAATAAAAAATAAAAATTAATACAGAACTAAGGAAATATATCAAATCCATATCCGTCATCCCCTTTATTTTACTCCAAATCCCCGTCAATCCAAATTCTTTTATATTACTGACTTTTTTTATGTTCAAAACAAAAAGCGACATCACAACAAGAAGTGTATAAGGCAGGAAGCCTAGTATTAATGTGGCAACATTGTAGATAGCCGGTTCTTCATGTGAAGAATAGACCATCTTACCCATAAATCTTAATACATTCTCCTCATATACAAGATAAAGAAAAGACTTTCCCCTTTCCATGTATGCAGAATAATACCACAAGAAAGGTAGAATACATGAAAGCAATGCATACATCAGGCATATGCCTAAAGCTTTAAAAAAATTCTCACCTTTAAAAAGCATATACACTCCAATTACCATACACGGCAGCAAAGCACCTATAGGACCTTTTGTTAAAAAAGCTCCACTAAGAAATAACACAATTACCGGAACAAGCCAACGGCATTTTGTTACATACCATCTCTGGAATGAAAGAATACTCATTACAATCAATGCTGACAAAACCATATCAACGCGACATGCCATTGCGGCACGATGCACTTCGAATGTTGTAATAGTAACAACACTTGTTAGAAAAGCCAATTTACAATCTATCTTGTTCTTCAACATAAAAATGTAAGCGGAAAGCGCCATCAAAATTGTGAAAAAAGCTGAGGGAAAACGTGCAGTAAATTCTGTCACCCTACCTGCAACCATAGAACACAAAGCTATACACCAATGAAAGAATGGTGGCTTATAGGCTATATCAACACCATTGTTTACAGGAGAGATCCAATCTCCTGATTTCAACATCGATAATGCCACAATAGCTTCCCTAGGTTCCCCTTTTGTATTGAATAAGGAGGAGCCTAAAAACAAAACAAGCGACACGACCGAAATAAGTAACAAAAGTAATAACAAAAGACGCTGTCGATTTTCAAATATTTTCATATTATATGATTGTTTATTTTACAAAGGTAATAAAAGCAAATCAAATATTTTGCATAATTCAAAAGAATATCTGTTTTATATATTAACTTTGCATTTTTAAACAAATAAAAAAATGGGAAGAAACAAATATTCTGAAAGGGAAATAAATGAAATTGGTAAATTGCTGAGACTGAAAAATTCGGCAAACAGAGCAAGACAAAAGGAAATCCGCCATACTCTAAGGACAGAATACGAATTCAATATTTCTGACTTCAACGAACCGGGTAAAGCCTTTGGAGATAAAGAACTTATGGAAGCAATACATCATGGAGCGATACGCATTCTTGACAATGCCACAATAGAGTCTATGAAGGAAAAAAGAGCACGCGACAAAGAACGTGACAAAGCTGAAGAATTAAGGCAAGCAATAGAAACTGGAGAACAAACAGATTGGAAACAAGCCTTAAAAGAATGGGAAGAGGCAGGAATTTAGAAGCAGAGAAACGCCTAAAATTTCAATATAAATTTTAGGCGTTTCTATTATGCATTTACCATAAATTCAAGCGTTGCTCCTTTGGTAAGAACATCTTGTCTGTGTTTTTCACCCCAAAGGCATCGTACCACATATCGATATGAGGAAGAGCACCGTTTACACGCCATCTCCCAAGAGAATGGGGATCACTCTTTGTGCGCTGGCGTATTTCTGCCTCAGTAATATTGGCAGCCCAAACTTCTGCGTATGCAATAAAGAAACGCTGGTCTGGCGTAAGTCCGTCAATATCACCCAGTGGGGAATTCTTTGTAGCCTCTTTGTAAGCCTCGAAAGCCACCTGTAGCCCCCCGTGGTCAGCAAGGTTCTCACCAAGAGTGAAACGTCCGTTTGCATTAAGATCTGGCAATACTTTAATAGCAGAGAAGAAATTGGCATACAAATCAGCCCGCTTATTAAAGTTTTTGCCGTCACTCTCAGTCCACCAATCTTTCATGTTTCCGTCTTTGTCGTAATGACGTCCCTGATCATCAAATCCATGTGTCATCTCATGTCCTATAACAACACCAATCGCACCATAGTTAAAGGCATCGTCTGCGGTAGGATCAAAGAAAGGCTTCTGAAGAATACCTGCAGGAAAACAGATTTCGTTTGTAGTAGGATTATAATATGCATTAACTGTTTGTGGATACATTTGCCATTCATCTTTATCTACCGGTTTCCCGGCTTTAGTCTCAACGGTCCATTTATTCCAAAAACGACGACACTCCTCTATATTCTGATAATATGATTTTGAAGAATCAATATTCAATTCACTCATATCTATCCACTTGTCCGGATAGCCTATCTTCACATAAAAGGCATTAAGCTTGTCTAATGCATTTTTCTTTGTTTCCGCACTCATCCAATCTTGAGCTTCAATACGTTTTGCCAAAGCTTTCTGCAAATTGCCCACGAGAGTCTTCATACGTTCCTTTGATGATGCCGGGAAATATTTGTCAACATATATTTTTCCTAAAGCCTGTCCAAGTTGGCTTTCCACCTGACTTGTCGCACGCTTCCACAAAGGATGGTTTTCTTTCCGACCACTCATTGTCTTTCCGAAAAAATCAAAATTTGCCTGAACTATTTCATCACTCAAATATCCGGCAGCACTCATAATCTGTCCCCATTCCATATAATCACGATATTCTGCGAGAGGCAAATTCGCTATAAGACGGTCTACTCCACATATAAATTCAAGCTGGCCTACAACAATCTCTTTTGCATCATCAAGATTTATACCAGCTGCAACAAGTTGTTCCGACAGTTTTATATTAGGGAACTTTCTGCTGAAATCGCTAAGCAACATTTTATGGTAATTTGCTTCCGGATCACGAAGTTCAGTGCTTGACTTGGAAACTTTTGCGAGTTCTGTTTCAAGTTTCACAACATTTTTCATTTTTGCTTGAGCCACCTTATCTGTGAAACCAAAAAGCTTGAACATTCTCACAATATGTTTTTTGTAAGCTTCACGTATTGCAACAGTTGCAGAATCATTATCCAAATAATATTCTTTCTGTCCAAGCGTTATTCCACCCTGCACAACATTCACGATATTCATTGCTGCATTTTTCTCGTCTGCTGCGATATATGTACCGAAGAATTCGTTGTCACCATAAGGGATTAGAGACAGTTGCAATTTAAAAAGGTCATTTATGTTTTTCGCCTTTTCCATTTTATCCAATATTGGCTTTACTGGACTTGTACCCTCTGCATTACGTCGCTTTTCATCCATCGCCATTTTATACAGATCGCTTAATTTTCGTTCTACCGTTCCTTCTGCATAAGTGTTTTCAAGCAACTCCTTCAGGATTTCATTTATCCTTTTGTCATTCTCTTCACCCAAGACGTCAAAACTTCCATATCGAGAATAAGCTGCCGGCAGAGGATTTTTCTTCATCCAGCCGCCACAGGCATATTGAAAAAAGTCATCTTGCGGACGAATACTATTATTCATGTTTGTCAAGTCAATCCCAGAACGCAGAGATTGAGACTGTCCAAACGCGGTTAACGAAATGGATGCAAAAGCAACCATAGGAATAAATCTATTTATTTTCATCGTTTATTATTTAATAATTAATATTCAAGTTTTCACTATATCAATACTCTGTTAATTCTAACGTAATCGTTTGAAAATGAGGGTGTAATTAACGTAATACAACTAACAATATTTGATTAAGTGGTTGATTATCAGTAACTTTATAGTTCCGCAACATTAAAGTTATATGACATCAGAACCACTCAACCAATATACGGAAATCTGCAGAGATGCTATCAATAGTTCATCTGCAAAGGTAAGCAAAACTTTCGAGAACCTTCTCTTGGAAATACTCTTATTGTACATGACAATACAAAGAAAGATAAATTTCACTCAAATGGAGCGCTACGGCACCCATTGCGAGCAGACCTACAGAACGAATTTCAACCGTGGCCGTGCTAAATGCATAGACTGGGTGAAGTTCAACCTTGCCCTTTGTCGACGTTACTTGGATATGGATGGCCTATTGGCTATTGCCATTGATCCGAGCTACATCAGCAAGTCGGGTAAGAAGACTCCGCATATCGGTACTTTATGGTCCGGTTGTGCAAGTTCCATGAAGCATGGACTTGAAATCATGGGACTGGCTCTTGTTGATGTCTATGCCAACAGTTGCATGATGCTGCGCGCCCATCAGACTCCATCTACTGGAGAGTTGAAACTGCGCAACATGACTCTCGTGCAACATTACATAGCGGTCATCAAGCGTTACAAGAAGGATTTGTTGAAGGTCACCGATAT
>CAKQDG010000002.1 GCA_934219025.1 uncultured Prevotella sp.
GTTTGCTGATGCGAAAATCATGCAAAACAGCAATGTAAATAGTAATTGTATCTTTTTCATTTCAGCATTACGATTTAACGTTTAACAAATTTGACAATCTGATTGCCGGCTTTCAGAATGTATACTCCGCCGTTCAGATTGTTGATATCCAACTGTGTTGCCTCAGCTTGAGCGCGTGTTGCAGCCACTTTCTTTCCGGATATGTCGTAAACAGCAACAGGTGTACCTGCAGCGAGCCCGGCAATGTTCAGTTGGCCGTCTACTATTCCGTTGAGGGTAAAAGTTGAAACACTGTTGATTCCACTTGCACCGGAGAAATCAATCTGTACGTCGTTCATTGGATACGACTCCTCTGAACCATTGAAATGGAGCACTACGTTGTCTCCACTGAAGGTAATTTGAGAAACAACTTTCTCAACTTTCTGACCGTTGATGGTCAATGTCTGCTGCACATCAGCCTGTGCTATTCCGCACAATGCCATAATGAACAAAGCAGCCATAAAAAACCTTTTCTTCATTGTCTTTTTGATTGTTAAAGATTAGTATTTTATTATGTTATATTCAGAAATAATTCATCAAGAAAATACGTATATCAACGTAATAAATGATTCAAGTTAGTAGACTGTTTTCACTTTTCTATTGAATTTCTTGAGTGCAAAGTTATATAAAATATGAGAAAGTGAAAATTTTATATTATAAAAAATTCCGAAAACGTTTGTAGAAGTGTGTTGTTACACCTTGTAAGGGGGAAAGAAAAATACGACATGTTGATTATACATACAAGAAAAAACGCAAGACCAAAAGGAGAATATATCCCGATGGTCTTGCGCATAATATGCGGTATTTTAAATTACACCATTATTTATATAAAGCTCCGAAATTCTTGCAAGCACGGAAGTCGGCACCTTCTTTATCCATACCGAAAGAGTTCCAAACAGCCGGACGGAAAATCTTTTCATCCTCAACATTGTGCATGCAAACCGGTATGCGAAGCATAGAAGCAAGCGTTATGAGGTCAGCTCCAATATGTCCATAGCATATTGCTCCATGGTTAGCGCCCCAGTTGTTCATCACCGAGTAAACATCTTTAAAGGCTGGTTTGTCGGCAGACAGACGTGGTGCGAACCATGTTGTAGGCCAAGTCGGGTCTGTGCGCTTGTCGATGATTCTGTGTATCTCCGGATCAATGTCCACTGTCCATCCTTCAGCAAGTTGCAACACTGGTCCCTGTCCTTTTATAATATTAAGACGCGCCATTGTAACAGGCATGCCACCCTTTGTGAGGAAGTTTGACGAGAAGCCGCCACCACGGAAATAATCCCTGTTTGCCGGATACCATGTAGTGGCTTTCAGACAGTCTGCAACATTTTCTTCTGTCATTTCCCATGGCTGTTTCATCACAGGATTTCCCTGAGCATCAGTAGACTGCCCCGTTCCGTCGAGTGTTGTCGCTCCAGAGTTTATAAGATGAATTATACCGTTGGCTGCCCTGCCTGTAAGCTCTTTTCCGCTTACACGCTTCACTGCCTCTGGGCTCCAATAGGTTCTCACGTCAGAGAATATCGCTGCACGGTTAGTCAAAAGATGTTCAAGAAGCATTGTGAGTCCGTTGCACGTATCATTTTCTGTTGCAAAAACGATAGACTCACGTATGCCGTTCCAGTCAAACGAAGTATTCAGGATTGCCTCGGCAAAATCCCCGTTCGGTTTATAGTCAGTCCACTGGCGTTGTCCCTGGAAGCCGCCGGCAATAGCGTTATGTCCCAAAGCCTCTTCGTAATATCCCGCCTCATGGAGCTTTTCGTTTCCTTTCATCAAGTCGCGGAATATCATTGCCATCTTTGTAACAAATTCCCAGTCCTCGTCTTTTCCTTTGCGGTCTTTCTTTTTCTCCGGACGGTTGCCGATATCCTCACCTTCGTTTGGCACACAGTTGGCACGCACCCACTTGATAGCCTTTTCGTATTCTGCCTTGTCGTAAATTTCAAGGTCGATACGTCGAAGAATCTCTGTCATATCCACTTGTTCTGCTCTGATACCGAGATATTCCTGCATAAAGTCGGCATTGGCAATACTTCCGGCAATACCCATCGCTACGTTTCCTATAGAGAGATAGGATTTGCCGCGCATAGTGGCAACGGCCTGTGCACATCGTGCCCAACGCAATATTTTTTCTTTTACATCTTCAGGAATGGAATTATCTTCAAGGTCTTGCACATCGTGGCCGTAGATACCGAAAGCCGGCAATCCCTTTTGGGCATGTGCGGCGAGAACGGCAGCAAGATAAACGGCACCGGGACGTTCTGTTCCGTTAAATCCCCATACAGCCTTTGGATATGTAGGATTCATGTCCATTGTTTCCGAACCGTAACACCAGCATGGCGTAACGGAAATTGTGGCTCCTACACCAAGGCTCTCGAATTTTTCTGCGCAACGTGCAGCCTCGGCAACCCGGCCTATTGTGGTATCAGCAATGACACACTCCACAGGAGAGCCGTCGCCATTTTTCAGATTTCCGGTTATCAACTCGGCAACAGACTTTGCCATTGTCATGGTCTTCTCTTCAAGACTCTCGCGTATTCCGCCCTGACGTGCATCAATAATCGGGCGAATACCAATTTTGGGATAGTTCTTCATATTATTTATTTGATAGATTAATTTATGTAAGGACTGAAAGAAAATATATTTGTAATTTCGCCCTGTGTTAATTATGGTTAATCAAACAAGGTCAAAACCTATTAGGCAAGGGTTATATTCTGAACTTTCTCAGGAAATGTAGTTACCTGCTCGTCATAAATCCCTCAAGGTTTTCATATTTGTGTTTCATCATGCGCTTGTAGATATTGTTTATCCACAATTTATGAGTACAGACAAACAGGATGCCGACAAATAAAATGAATACATATGACAAGGTGTCGCTCATTACAGCCTGAAGCACAGACAACAGCACTACGGGCATGAACAGCGCCACCATCTCCACTATAATCTGGATATAGTTTGTTTCCATACCGTTTCTGCGTGTCATCTTGGTGTTCAGAGGAATTGTCACCTTGTTTTTTACTGCCAGCTGCATCAGCATACAAAACATCGGACCTGCTGTGAATGTCATCATCGAGAGTAAAAGCAGAAAGGAATATTTGCCCGAAAACACCGTGGGCAGCATCAAGACGAGTGGCAACAGGAGCATAAAGGAATAGAAGTAATATTTCGCTTCCAGAAGACTGCGGATATTCTGTTTATGAACCAACAGACATTCTATATAATTACCCTCCGGACTCATTATCCTGACAAGATTTATACTCATAAGGGTGAATGGATAAAGAGACCAGAACTTGGTGGAGAATCCGTCGTCGTAGATATCCGTGAAGGAATCCAACAGACTTATCACGACAATAAAGATTGTTGAAAAGACAAAGGTCTGGCGAGTATTCTTGTTGCGAAGCATGCATTTCATTTCTATCTTGAGATACTCACCCACCTGGTTGAACCTGTCGAGAAACGAGAAAGAGGAAATATGGTTTAACTTTATGTCTTTTTCCATACGGGTTTCGCGTCCGATATATTTGTTTTGCAACAGGCGATTTGCCCAAAACATAAAAATGAGCCATGCAGCAACAACGACATACAGGGCTGGATTTAAATCGGATGCCCAAGAGCCGAAGGTGCTGTAGAATCTGAAATGCGTTGCAAAGCCATCAAAGAATACCGGAGAAAGCATTGCGGCATAAAATGCTATTGGAAGCAAGAACCAGTATATCTTGTCGCTGAACAGTGTGCGGCAAAACATATACACAAGACTGTTGCAAACAAAAATGAGTTGCACGCTGACGACAAAAGAAAGTGCAGAAAGGAAACCTGCACTGAACACTATTGTCATTATTGCATACGGAACTGTAAGGAAAAACCAAATAAGATTGTTGGGCGAAACGATGCTTGACAATATAAAGCAGTCCACGCAATCATATCTGCTCAGTGGAAGCAGCAAATAGGGCTTTACCATTTGGGCGGGCGTGCGCTGCGAAAGTATACGCACGAAGAAATCCAATATCAAGAGAAACGGAAGTATGCCATAAAACATCTGGCATGCAGTAAGCTCCTTGACAGAGAATGATATGAACGACAGCATTACGGATATAAACATCAGATATATGGCGACCATGGACACGGCTATGAAAATCAACACCTTTGCCACACGGTTTGTATCGTAGAGCACGCTGCGCTGTTCTGCAAGTTTCACATGGGAACGCAAGGTCTTGTATATCTGAAATTTATTCATACACGTAGCAATTAATCATATAACACTTACAAGGAGACTGTGAATAAGATTTGATTTATACAAAACTATCTCAAATCAATAATCTCGGCATTGGGGTATTCACGACTGTTGAAACGGAATTGGGAATCCGACAAACTGACTTTACGGAAATTGGAAACCTTTATTGTTGTCCATCCGCTGGACTGGCGCATCTTCACCTGTTCCAGCTGATAGCTGCCATTCACCGTAACATACATTTCCTTTATTGAGCGCGACTTATTTGCAGCCACAAGGTGAACGGTCCATCCCCTACCCGACTTTTTCGAACTCAACGAATAGCCACTCTTATATATATTTATAAACTTGTAGGGATTCATGGCTTGCTGCTGTGCTTCAGAAGGATTGCTCACATTCACTTCCTGAGTTTTCTTCATGTAAGTCCACTGGGTTTTTCCGTCATACCATATAATAGAAGCGGGTGTGTATGCATTAAACTTATTTCCCTTGACAGCAATACTGCCGCTGGCATTTCCGTATTTACCCGACATGACGAAATTTGCCTTGACACCGCCTTTGCCACTTAATGCCGAAGCTGTTCTGTCAAGAATCTGACGCGCAGTCTGGGCAAACGCTCCTGCTATGAAGAATACGCAGACTACTAATAAAGATAAGAGACGCTTATACATAACCTTATAAATTTTTAAAACAATTATAATTCTGAATTTAACAATGTGCTTACCCTCTCAGCTGTGCCAAGACATTTTCAAGAGAATTTTCGTCTTGAAGCATTACCTCGCGTGGTTTACTACCTTGTGCTGCACCTACGATGCCAGCTTTTTCGAGTTGGTCCATAAGTCGTCCGGCACGGTTGTAGCCTATAGAGAAACGACGCTGAATCATAGAGGTGCTGCCCTGCTGCGTTATCACGATGGCATGGGCTGCCTCTTCGAAAAGAGGATCGAGCGAACGGCTGTCAATTCCGCCACCGGAAACTTCCATACCGTCATCCGTGGCCGGCTCTGGCAACTCCATCGGTTCTATAGGTCCAGGCTGGGCAGCGATATATTCGTTTATGCGCTCCACTTCGGGTGTATCTACAAATGCACACTGCACACGAACAGGCTCGTTGCCACTAAGGAAGAGCATATCTCCCCTACCTATAAGCTGATTGGCTCCAGGACGGTCAAGGATAGTGCGGGAGTCGATCATCGAACTAACTTTGAATGCCATTCTGCCAGGGAAGTTTGCCTTGATATTACCGGTAATGATTGATGTGGTAGGTCGCTGCGTTGCAATAACCATGTGTATGCCGACAGCACGCGCAAGCTGGGCAATACGTGCTATAGGCAACTCCACTTCTTTGCCCACCTGCATGATAAGGTCGCCAAACTCGTCTATCACTACAACGATATAAGGCATAAACTCATGACCGTCTGTCAAGCGCAACTGGTGGTTGAGGTATTTCTTGTTATATTCCTTTATATTGCGCGCTCCGGCAAGTTTCAGCATATCATAGCGCGTGTCCATAAGTTTGCACAAGCTGTTAAGCGTGCGCACAACTTTTGTTACATCTGTGATGATAGGCTCCTCGTCGCTGTCTGGCACCTTTGCCATAAAATGGTTTGCTATAGAAGCATAAATGCTGAACTCCACCTTCTTTGGGTCTATAAGAACAAGCTTCAGTTCGTTTGGATGCTTTTTGTAGAGCAAGGAAGTGATGATGGCATTCAAACCTACAGATTTTCCCTGACCGGTGGCTCCGGCTACGAGGAGATGGGGAATCTTGGCAAGATCAACCATAAACACTTCGTTTGTGATTGTCTTTCCAAGTGCTATAGGCAACTCAAACGTGGATTTCTGGAATTTCTCCGAATTGAGGATGCTCTCCATTGAAACGATGTTTGCCTTTGCATTAGGAACCTCAATTCCTATAGTGCCTTTACCCGGAATAGGAGCAATAATACGCACACCGACAGCCTTCAGGCTGAGAGCGATATCATCTTCAAGATTTCTGATTTTTGAAATCTTCACTCCTTCGGCAGGTGTGATTTCATAAAGCGTTATGGTTGGACCAACCGTTGCCGATATGGTTTTTATCTGTACGCCAAAGCTGTTCAGCACCTCAACGATACGATTCTTGTTGGCAGTCTGCTCCTTCATATCTATATACGGCTCGTCATCGTCATCGTATTTCTTCAGAAGGCTCAATGTAGGATATTTATAATTCACCCAAGGTTCCTTGGGATTTATCGGAGTGTTCAGATCGTTGTCTGAAGCCACCACCTCACTGCCTGCTTCATCTTCCTTGGTAGCTTTTGTTACAACAAATCCCGGATCGGCAGCTACATGTGGCGTATTGTCCTTCTCGGCTTTTGGCTCTTCACCATTTATTTCTTCCACATTCGGTGTCATTTCTATTACCGGCGATGCTCCCTCAGGGAAATCCACGGTTTGCTTCACAGGGTTCTCGAATGTAGCAGGGTTTTCTTCTGCAGCGTTGTCAAGAGGCTGAACTGTGCCGGATTCATTACGGGCACTATTGTTTGTAACATAGAATCCCACCCTGTTTGTTATAATGCTCACCGGGTTGAGCACTTTTCTGATTACATTTATGGTTTCAGATGTAAGATACGTCAGGAACAATATGGCAACAATTACGAGTATTGCCACCAGACCCGGCGTTCCAACTACATTTTCAAGCCATGTAGAGACGTATTCGCCATGGCCGCCACCGGGGTTATACACTTCGTCGCCTACAAGAGGTGTGAGGAATTTGGCAGAAAAGACTGCACACCACACCATTACGACACTCAAGCAGAGGAAGCATTTAAGCAAATTTGCCTTGTATGCCTTTATCATCTTCAATCCTATGACACACAAGAACACAGGAACGATAAATGCTGAATAGCCAAAACATCTGGCTATGAAGAAATCTGAAAGCAGCGCCCCCATAGGACCGCACATATTCATAAATATGCGGTCTTTGTTGAATATATCACCGGAACGCATATCCATAACGAGACTCTGGTCTGCCGACGCCGTACTGAAATATGATATGAAGGCAATTATCATCCACACGGAAAATACAAAAAGCAAAATTCCGAAGATGAAATTAAACAAATCATTTTGAAGTATATTAAGTCCGATAGTTTCTGCAAAGCTTGCAGTTTTTTTTGTATTTTTTTTCTTTGCCATTGTTTGTCTAAATTATTGAAATTGCATGATTATCAGTGCCAACATCTGTTCTTTTCGCTGAAATCCATGCAAAGTTAATGCAAAAGTAACCGAAAAAAGTCAGAAAGACCAACAAACTCGTATTTTTTTTTTAATTTTGCATCCCGATTTTATTGACAATGAAAAAAATTATATACAACAAGATTGACAAACGTGCCGTGGCAAGCATGGACAAAGTTCTGTTTGAAGGACGGATAATCGTCGTTACTACAGAGCAGGAAGCCGACAAGGCTGTGGACTTTCTGCTTAGCCACGAAATATTGGGAATCGACACCGAAACAAGGCCTGCCTTCAAAAAGGGCAAACAGTATAAAGTGGCATTGCTGCAGGTATCGACACATGACGTGTGTGTGCTCTTCAGACTTAACTACACGGGCATAACGCCATCTATCATAAAGCTTCTTGAAGACCGGAATGTGCCGAAGATTGGACTGTCGCTTCACGACGACATCATGTCCCTGCACAGAAGAACCGAATTTACGCCTGGCAATTTTATCGATCTGCAAAAGCATGTTGGCGAGATTGGCGTGGAAGACCTCAGTCTGCAAAAGCTGTATGCAAATTTCTTCGGCAGAAAGATAAGTAAAGCACAAAGGCTGACGAACTGGGAGGCAGACATCCTGACCGAAAAGCAAAAGCAATATGCGGCCACCGATGCATGGGCATGTATCATGCTGTATGAAGAGTTGCAGAAGCTTGAAGAAACCGGCAACTACGAATTGATAAAGATTGCAGAACAAGACACTGAAATAAAACATAAGGAAGAATCAAGCAATGTATAAGAATATTTTTCTGAAAAGGGGGAAAGAGGAAAGTCTGAAAAGATTTCATCCATGGGTTTTCTCCGGCGCCATTGCAAAAATGGACGAGGGAATTGAAGACGGCGACACCGTTAGAGTTATAACTTCAAACAACGACTTCATCGCCGTAGGCCACTATCAGATTGGCAGCATCGCAGTAAGGGTGCTGTCGTTTGAAGACATTGAGATAAACAGTTCTTTTTGGGAAGAGCGACTGAATGAAGCTCTCAAAATGAGAATCGCCATAGGTATTGCCGACAATCCCGAGAACAACACATTCAGACTTGTTCATGGCGAAGGCGACAACTTGCCGGGGCTTGTGATAGACTGCTACGGAAAGACTGCCGTGATGCAGGCACACAGCGTTGGCATGCACATACACCGAAAGGAAATCGCCGACACTCTCGTGAAAATATCGAAAGGAAGAATCGAAAACGTTTTCTATAAAAGTGAAACGACCTTGCCATACAAGGCTGACCTGGGACAAGAAAACGGATTCATTGTAGGCGGAAGCGCTGACAACACAGCGGTGGAAAACGGACTGAAATTCCATGTGGACTGGCTGAAGGGACAAAAAACAGGTTTCTTCGTGGACCAGCGCGAAAACAGAAGTCTGCTTGAAAAGTATTCTAAGGGGAAGAATGTTCTGAATATGTTCTGCTACACCGGCGGCTTCTCGTTTTATGCCATGCGGGGCGGCGCTAACCTGGTACATTCCGTTGACAGCAGCGCAAAGGCAATAGAACTGACCAATGCCAACGTGGGACTGAATTTCCCCGGAGACGAACGCCACCAGGCATTCTGTGAAGATGCATTCAAATTCCTCGACAACGCCAAAGATTTCTACGACCTCATTATTCTCGACCCACCGGCGTTTGCAAAGCACCGCGCTGCGCTACACAACGCGCTGAAAGGCTACACACGACTCAACGTCAAAGCTTTTGAAAGGATTAAACACGGCGGAATACTCTTCACGTTCAGCTGTTCGCAGGTTGTAACAAAAGACAATTTCCGCAATGCCGTATTCACTGCTGCGGCAATATCCGGAAGAAAAGTAAGGATATTACACCAACTGCACCAGCCTGCCGACCACCCTATCAACATTTACCATCCAGAGGGTGAATACCTGAAAGGACTGGTTCTTTATGTTGAATAATCCGAGATAAAGCATAAATAATAAAATAGGCAATGAAAAGCAAAGAGTTTCTACAAACAATAGACAAAGCCATAAAAAGCAACAACCTGATGAACAAGAAGAGTCTGTATCTGACTGCATTGTCGGGCGGAGCTGACAGCATGGCTATGACTTTGGCACTGAAGGAACTCGGATATAATATTGATGCCGTTCATTGCAACTTTCATCTCAGAGGGAAAGAGTCGGACAGAGATGAGAACTTCTGCATTTCTTTTTGCAAAAAAATTGGTATCGAACTGCATATCGTGCACTTCGATACCAAAGAATATGCAAATCTGCATAAAGTGAGCATAGAAATGGCAGCAAGAGAACTGAGATACGGCTATTTTGAACAACTGCGCAAAGATTTAGGAGCCAGCGGCATTTGCATAGGCCATCACCAGGAGGATTCTGTTGAAACACTGCTCATCAATCTGATTAGGGGTACCGGAATAAACGGAATGACCGGAATATCAAGCAAAAACGGCTATATCCTGCGTCCTATGCTCGACGTGAAAAGAAGTGATATAGAAAACTATCTTGCCGACAGGGGGCAGAGTTTCATAACAGACAGTACAAACCTAATTGACGATGCCACACGAAACAAAATCCGACTAAACCTGATGCCGATAATCAGAACCGTTAATCCGGCGGCCGACAACAACATCGCAGCGACAGCAAGGCGACTGGCTGAAGTGGCAAGGGTTTTCAACCACACAATAGAAAAAGACGCAGAAAAAGTTACCACCCAACATAAAAACAGGACTATCATAGATATAAAAGGTGTAAGAGAATCTGCTTCGCCCGAAAGTACGCTTTTCCATATCCTGACGAATTTCAATTTCTCTCCATCTGCAACAGAAGATATCTATGACAAGATACAAGATGAAACGGTGTCGGGAAAGGTTTTCTGTTCAAGCACACACAGGTTGCTGCTTGACCGCGGAAACATTATAATCATTTCTAAAAACGACGGTGAAAACGGATGGGAAATGAAGATACCGGAATCTGGCACTTATGCATTTAAAGAAAGTATTAAAATACATGTAAACAAATGTTTGGTTGCAGAAAACTTTTCGATTTCAAAAAGAAAAGACACAGCAACTCTTGATGCATCAAAAATAAAGTTTCCGCTAAAAATCAGAACCATAAAAAAAGGCGACTGGTTTATTCCCTTCGGCATGAAGGGAAGAAAATTGGTAAGCGACTACATGACAGACAGAAAAGCAAGTTTGTTTGACAAAGAACGCCAACTGGTTGTGGAAAATTCCGACGGGGAAATCCTATGGCTGGTAAACGAACGCACCGACAACAGATTCAGGATAACCAAGGGAACAAAGGAAGCAATAACAATTTCATTCTCGGAAAATTCTCAAATCTGATAAAATCCGACTTTTAGAACACTTTTCCTTGGTGCCCCGAAAATGCGCATTTTTTGAGCGAGCAGCGCTTTTCGGGGAGCAAAGCATTGCTTCTCTCCCGAAAAAGCATCGTTTCTTTCCTCAAGAAGCACTGCTAAACGTTTAGCGTGTCTTTTTTTCTTTACAGAATAAAACAAAAAAGTGTTCCAAACTTCTTATTCCCGATTCAGCCTATATTTGAAGTGATAATAAACGGATGAACATTATTTCTACCCCACACATTTTCTTCAGTGTAAATAATAATGCGGAAAGAAAAATATCTAAAGAAAACCGATACAAAAAAAAGGGTGAAGGAACAACGCCCTTCACCCTATAGTAAAAATTGCTAAATCTGTTTCTGCATATTAAAATGGCAGATCGTCGGCAGCCTCGCCACCTTCAGCCGCAGCAGCCACTTCTGTTGCCGGAGGGAAAGCATCAGCTGCAGGCATTGGCTGAACACCAGGGGCACCAGCTGCAGCAGCAGCCGCATCAACAGCCTCAACCTTCCATGCACGGATGGAATTGAACCAACGGTCGTTCCATTGACGGGCATCAATGTCAAAAGACACTTTCACATTATTACCCACTTGAAGCAAACCGGCAAACTGTGCTATACGGTCACTACCGAAAATCTCAAAGCACATTTTCTTTGGATACTGCTCCACTGTTTCTATAACATATTCCTGGGCCTTCCATTGATTGCCAGCCTTTGATGTGCCCTCTCTTGGATTGAGCACAGCGATAACTCTTCCTTCTAATTCCATTTGTTTTATATTACGATTCTTAAATTTCAGTTTGCGAAAGTAACAAAATAGTTTTAAAAAGCAAAACAATTTCATCCATTTTTTTGTCTACAACAATGATTTTTTGTATTTTTGTACTCGATTAAAAAGATAATCACGCATTGAAAGAAACATCTAATAAAAAAACATTATAAAACATATTCAACAATGAGACTAACATTGTCAAGTGCGGTTTTAGCTAATCGCCTCACAACTTTACAGAAAGTTCAGAACAGCAAGAATTCCCTCCAGATATTGGACTGCATTCTATTTGAGGTAAACGACGGAGTACTGACCCTGACAGCTTCTGACAAAGAAAACGAGCTGAAAACAAATATACAGCTCGATGAAGCTGATATGGACGGAAGGTTTGCAATAAACAGCAGGACAATTGTGGATGCCGTAAGGGAATTGCCTGAGCAGCCGATAACCCTGGAGATTGACACAACAACATATAATGTGAAGATTATCTTCCAAAACGGAGACTACAATTTCACAGCACAAAACGCTGACGACTTTCCAAAGGCACAAGCCGTACAGGAAAGCGGAACTAACTTCAATATAACATCGGAAATCCTTGCCGACAACATAACAAGAACTCTGTTTGCAACAGGAAACGAAGAGTTGAGACCCGTGATGAACGGAATTTATTTCGACATGACTCCAGAATATCTTGCCATTGTAGCAAGCGACGGCCACAAACTGGTGAGAAACAAGGTATTCTCAATAAAAAACGAAACACCAATGGCTTTTATATTGCCAAAGAAACCTGCCACCTTGCTAAAGAATGCTCTTGCACACGATGAAAGCGAAGTGGAAATAAAATTCGACGAGCAGAATGCTGAGATAAAATTCAGTTTCGGAACGCTGTCATGCCGCCTGATTGAAGGAAGATACCCTAACTACTCTTCTGTCATTCCAAGCGACAATCCATGCCAGCTCAATATCGACAGAAAGACGCTTGTCGGTTCCCTGCGCAGAGTATTGCCTTTTGCAAGCGAAAGCAGCCAGCTGGTACGCCTCAGACTGTCAATGGGACAACTTGAAGTTTCATCCGAAGATATCGACTTCTACACAAGCGCAAAGGAAAACATAGTTTGCGATTACGCAAGCAATCCTATGAGCATTGGATTCAAGGGCTCTTCTTTGATGGAAATCCTTAATAATCTGAATAGCGACGACGTAACACTCGAACTCGCAGACCCAAGCCGTCCTTGCATCATTCTGCCAGCTGAACAGCCGGAAGGTCAGGACATACTTATGCTGATTATGCCAATGTTGCTAAACGACTAAAAGGGAAGGGAAACGCAGATGAGACTGAACATAAAAAGGCCGCTCGTGGTTTTTGACCTGGAAACAACAGGACTTGACATCGTAAAAGACAGAATATTCCAATTGTCATACATAAAAGTGTTCCCCGACGGAAAGGAAGAAAGGGGCAACCTGTATTTCAATCCGGAAAAACCTATTCCGCAAGAGGTTGTGGAACTAACCGGCACGTCTAACGAGGATGTGAAAGACAAGCCCACATTCAAGGATATGTCAAAAGAACTTGAAGAAAAGTTTTCCGGCTGCGACTTTGCCGGATTCAACTCCAACCACTTTGACGTGCCAATGCTATCTGAAGAATTCTATAGAGCCGGAATCAACTTCGACTTCAGCAAATGCAGACTAATCGACGCTCAAACAATCTTCCACAAAATGGAAAAGAGAAATCTTGCCGCTGCATACAAGTTTTACACCGGACACAAAATGGAAGACGATTTTGAAGCTCACCGTGCTGACCAGGACACAGAAGCAACATATAGAGTTCTGCAAGGTGAACTCGACATGTATTCGCCTGAACGACAAGAGGAGGAGGACAGACAACTGGAAAACGATATGGACAAGTTGGCTGAGTTTTCGAAAACCAACGACAACGTTGATTTTTCCGGACGCATTGTGTGGAAGGAAATGAAAGGTGCCGACGGGAAGCCGCTGCTCGACGAGAACGGAAATCCAAGAAAACAAGAGGTTTTCAATTTCGGAAAATACAAAGGACTGCCGGTGATAGAAGCACTAAGGCGAGACCCGGGGTATTACAACTGGATTTGCACAAGTGATTTCACAAGCGACACGAAACAGGTTCTGACACGCATCAGATTACGAGACATGGGGAGATAATACGATGCTGAAAGGAAAGAAAATTGTTCTTGGCATCACGGGTAGTATAGCTGCATACAAAGCTTGCTATATTATCCGTGGGCTGATAAAAGCCGGGGCTGAAGTTCAGGTGGTGATAACTCCTTCCGGCAAAGAATTTATAACTCCTATAACGCTGTCTGCCCTTACACACAAACCTGTGGTAAGCGAATTCTTCTCTCAAAGGGACGGCACGTGGAACTCGCACGTAGACCTTGGACTGTGGGCTGACGCCATGCTGATCGCTCCATGCACGGCGGCAACAATTGGCAAGATGGCTAACGGGATAGCCGACAATATGCTTATCACTACTTATCTGTCGATGAAGGCGCCCGTGCTGATTGCACCGGCAATGGATCTGGATATGTATGCCCACGCATCTACACAAAAGAACTTGACCACCTTAAAGGAATACGGCAATGTCATTATCGAACCGCAAAGCGGATTTCTGGCAAGCGGACTTGAAGGAAAAGGAAGAATGGAAGAGCCGGAAAAAATCGTGGAATTCGTGGATGATTTCTTCTGTAAAAATGAAGCGAAGAGTCTGAAGGGAAAAAAAATCATGATAACGGCTGGTCCTACCTACGAAAAAATAGACCCCGTGAGATTCATCGGCAACTACTCAAGCGGGAAAATGGGATTTGCCATAGCCGAGGAATGTGCCGAAAGGGGAGCTGAAGTTACATTGGTATCGGGTCCGGTATCCTTGAAATGCTCTTCCACAATAAACAGAATTGACGTGGAAAGCTGCGAAGAAATGTATAATGCTGCAACAAAAGAGTTTAAAAACCAGGATGCCGCGATACTTTGTGCAGCCGTAGCTGATTTCCGTCCGGAAAAAACTGCCGAAAGGAAAATAAAGAGAGAAAAAGATGATCTTTTCTTAAAGCTTAGTCCCACTAAAGACATTGCTGCTTCGCTTGGACAACTAAAGAGCGAAAAACAAAAGCTTATAGGTTTTGCCCTTGAAACAGACAACGAAGAATGTAATGCAAAGAAAAAGCTCAAGAAAAAGAATCTTGACTTTATAGTTCTTAATTCCACAAGAAACGAAGGCACTACTTTTCAAAGCGACTTTAACAAAATCTCTATCATTTCTGAAAACGGCAAAAAGGATTTTGAAAAAAAATCCAAGATTTATGTTGCAAAAGACATCGTAGACGAAATGGAGAAATTGTGGCAATAAGATTATATGAGCCATCACTTTAAGGCTATGGATATAATGTGGTGGCTCATAACATTATACAATTTAAGAGTACAAATTATGAAACGACTTATCTGCTTAACTCTTTTCTTGGCAATGTCATATGCCATTAAAGCACAGGAATTACAAGCGAAGGTAACTATAAACCACAATCAGATTCAGGGAACTGATGCCAGTGTATTCGAAAGTTTACAGCAAAACCTCGAACAGTTTATCAACGACCGACAATGGTCTGACTATCAGTTTCAGAAAAATGAAAGGATTGTTTGTAATTTCAACATAACAGTTACTAAGTATGACCAGTCGTCGAACAGACTAACATGCACGGCATTGATTCAAGCCAACCGCCCTGTATACAACTCTTCATATACCACTACCCTGTACAATAACAAGGACAATGATTTCAATTTTGAATTCTCACAATTTGACCAATTGAACTTCAATGAAGAACAGATAGACAACCAGCTCACTGCCTTGATTGCTTATTATGCCTACTTGATAATCGGACTCGATCTTGACAGTTTTTCTCCTATGGGAGGTGAAGATATGCTGCAAAGGTGTATGAACCTGACAAACAATGCACAGAATTTAGAATTCACAGGATGGAAGTCTTTTGAAAACGACCGAAACAGATTTGCAATAATCAATGACTATCTTGACAATGCTATGAAACCGTTCAGGCAATTCCAATATGAATACTACCGAAACGGACTTGACGAGATGGCAAGCAACGCAGACCGCGGAAGAACAAATATCACCACTACCATAGAAAGCAATCTGAAGAAAGTGCACGAAGACAAACCCCTGAGCAGATTGCCTGCAATCTGGACTGACTATAAAAAAGATGAACTGGCAAATATCTACAAGGGTAAAGGCACGCAGAAAGAAAAAGAAAGCGTGTATGATATTCTGTTTTCAATAAATCCCTCACAAAACAATTCCTGGGAGAAAATAAAAGAATAATATGCTGAAACAACTATATATAAAGAATTTTGCCCTGATTGACACTCTCGACATGAGATTTCATTCGGGATTCTCAGTTATTACCGGTGAAACCGGTGCCGGAAAGAGCATTATCCTGGGAGCCATCAATTTGCTGCTGGGACAAAGGGCTGACTCTAAATTGATAAAAAACGGGTGTAGCAAATGTATTATTGAAGCACACTTCGACTTGTCAAGATACAGTATGGAAAAATTCTTTGAAGAGAACGATATAGAATTTGATGCCGAGGACTGTATCTTACGCCGTGAACTAATGGCTACAGGAAAAAGCCGTGCCTTTATAAACGACACGCCGGCACCCGTGGCAATAATGAAAAAACTTGGAGAACATCTTATCGACATTCATAGCCAACATCAAAACTTGCTGTTAAACAGTGAGGATTTTCAATTAAATGTGCTTGACATAATATCGCAGAATTCAAAAGCAGTTAATGAATACCGCAAAGCATATGATAAACTTCTTGAAGCAAGAAGGGCTGTGGATGAAATGAAAAGAGAAATAGAAAGGGGTATTGAAAACGAGGAATTTCTAAGATTTCAGTTCAAAGAACTGGAGAACGCAAGTCTTGAAGCCGGAATGCAGGGAGAACTGGAGGCCGAGGCAGAGAAGCTTTCACACATCGAGGACATAAAAAGCTCTCTGTACAAAGCTGACAACATAATGAGCGGGAATGACGACAGCAATATTGTGGAACAAATAAAAGAGGCTGCAAAGGCTATCGCCGAAATAGCGAACATATATCCTGAAATTGGAGAATTAAACGAAAGGATAGACAACTGCTACGTGGAGCTAAAAGACATTGCCCAGGAAATAAATGCTAAACTCGAAAATATAGTTTTCGAGCCACAAAAGTTACAGCAAATAAGCGAAACTCTTGACACTATTTATTCTCTGGAACACAAGCACCGTGTTACATCTGTAGAAGAGTTGATCAGCATAAGAGAAAAGCTTCAAGAACAAATAAACAGTATTGACAACAGTGATGATAAACTAAAAGAGCTCGAAAATATAGAAAGTGAAGCTGAACAGAAGTGCAGAAAGAAAGCTGAAATCCTTACTGCCATAAGAAAGAATGCAGCTAAAGCTGTTGAAGAGGGCATGAAAAAACGTCTTGTTCCATTGGGTATTCCAAACGTGAGATTTGCTGTGAATATAAAAGACAAGGATTTTGCAAAAGACGGATGCGACAAGGTTTCTTTTTTGTTCAGCGCTAATACTAAAACTGAAATGCAACCCATATCACAGGTTGCATCCGGAGGAGAAATTGCTCGAGTGATGCTGTCGCTTAAAGCTATGATAAGCAACGCAGTAAAACTCCCTACCATCATTTTCGATGAAATTGATACTGGAGTAAGCGGTAAGATTGCAGAAAAGATGGCTATAATTATGCAGGAAATGGCTGAAAGCGAAAGGCAAGTGATAAGTATAACGCATCTTCCACAAATTGCAGCACGCGGCAAAAACCATTATAAAGTTTATAAGGAGGAAACTGGAAATGGAACAACGAGCAAAATGAAGGAACTGTCTGCGCAAGAAAGAATTGACGAAATAGCGCAAATGTTAAGCGGCGCCGACATAACAGAAGCTGCACGACATAACGCAAAGGAATTATTAAAACAGTGTACTGATTAATCAAGGAAAAACTAATGAAAACTAATATCCTAAAAATAGCTTTGCTGACAATGGCAGCAATACTGACAACATCATATACCACGGCACAGACTTCTGCTGCAAAGAAGGTTTCTGAAAGCGTGTTCACACTGACAACATTCAAAAAAGACGGAAGTCTGCTGGCTTCAAGTCATGGTGTATTTACCAATAATGGAGAAGCAATAAGCAATCTATCACCTTTTATCGGCGCCGACAAAGCCGTTGTGATTGACAGCAAAGGAGAAAAACATAATGTAACAAGAATTCTTGGACTGAACGGAATCTATGATGTAGTAAGATTCAAAACGGACGGACATAACAAATATGCCACAATAGCAAAAGGACAAACACAAACCGAAGCAAAAATATGGTTGGTTCCATATGCAACTAAATCGGTAAAGCCTTTAATGGCAAATATCAAAAGCATTGAGAAATTCATGTCGGACTACTCTTACTATATATTTTCATTTAGCTCAAACGAGAACACCGAAGGTTGTCCGTTTGTTAATGATAATGGAGAAGTAATAGGATTATTGCAATCTTCAACAATTAACGAAGATATACACGCTACTGATGCGAAGTTCACGCAATCATTGAAAACTACCGGACTTTCTGTAAACGATGAGAACTATCGTAAAATAGGTATCCCTGCAGCCCTACCAGATGATAAAGAGCAAGCCTTGCTGGCCCTAATGCTGACAGAGCAATTAGGTGATTCTGCCAAATGCGCAGCGACAAGTGAGGATTTCATCAAAAGTTTTCCGGACATCATAGACGGTTATGCAGCCAAAGCACAGCTCGAAGTCAATGCGAACAATTTTGATAAAGCAAAATCGACAATGGATAAAGCCCTAAGTGAAGTTAAGGCAAAAGAGGATGCACATTACAACTATGCAAAAATCATATATCTGAAAGAAATTTACAAGGCTGACATTCCATATGCACAATGGAATCTCGACAAAGCCTTAAATGAAATTACAACAGCATATACATTAAAGCAACTTCCTGTATATAAAGATTTGGAGGGTCAGATATTTTTTGCAAAAGGGGATTATAACAAAGCATACGACACCTTTATTGGTCTAACAAATACTAATCTTAAAAGTGGAGACCTTTTTTATAATGCTGCATTATGCAAACAGCAGCTTAAAGCCCCCGATACAGAAATATTGGCTCTTCTTGACAGCGCAGTGAACAATGCTGACACAATAAATATGTATAACTCGGCTAAATACTATCAAATGAGAGCCGAGGTATACAACAGGGCAAAGAACTATCGTCAAGCAGTATTTGACATGACAAGATATGAAATAGCTTGCGGCGGAAGAGTGAACGCTGAATTTTATTATAACCGCGAACAGCTGGAGGTTAAGGCAAAATTGTTTAAACAGGCTCTAACAGATATCGACAATGCCATATTCCTGGATACAAAAGAACCAACATATATTGCCGAGAAAGCATCTCTCCAACTTCGCCTAAATTTGTTTAAAGATGCCATAGAAACATCTCAAAAATGTATCGACTTGGCACCCGACTTTTCAGACACATACCTCATACTTGGCATTTCGCAAATCAAAACAGGAAACAAAACTGATGGATTAAGAAACCTGAACAAAGCAAAAGACATGGGTAATTCTCAAGCACAGTCAATCATTGAAAAATACTCAAAATAGACAAATGTTATATGGGCAAGAAAAAGAGAATCATTATATCCATTGGCAGCAACTTCAACCAAAAGGTGAATATCGACTTTGCAAAAAGACAACTGGCAACAGTCCTTGGAAATGACATCGTCTTCTCTAAGGAAATATGGACTATGCCGGTGGGAATAGAATCAGACAAATTCATAAACTGCATTTGCGTTTCTTCAACCAATCATACATTCACCCAAATGAAAAATGCTTTTAAACACATAGAAAAACAATGCGGCAGAAGCAAGAAGAACAATAGGGAAAATATAATTCCATTGGATGTTGACATTCTGATGTATGGGGATGAAAAATTCCACAATGATGACTGGAGCAGAGAATATATAAAAAAACTTATCGGTGACTTTGAAAACGAAAAGGACAATCTTATTTTGGACCCAACAATAAATGTAAAGGAATGAATATAAAAATATCACTGGCTGTAATGGCAACAGTCTTATGCACAACAAGCAAAGCACAGGACTTCAACAAGTATTTTACCGACAACACGCTACGCATAAACTTTATACTTGGCGGCAATCAGAACAAAGAAGATATACTTATTGAAAATCTGCAGGCTATGCCCAAATGGTATGGAAGAAAAAACAATCTTTCAGAATTCCCAGTAGAAGGCAATGCGCAGTACGAACTAAAAGACCACAAGACTGGAACAACTATATACAGAAACTCACTCTCCACTCTATTCCAGGAATGGCAAACGTATCCTGAAGCAAAACAGACTAACCGTTCGTTTGAAAATGTGATATTGACACCAATGCCCAAAGATACTGTAGACTTGTCTATATATATCAGAAACAACAGGCGAGAGGTTATAAAATCAATGACAGAGACTATTGTGCCAAATGATATTCTCATAAGAAAATCTGGAAAAGACATAACACCATACACGGTTATACAAACTGCAAAAGATACAACTAAATGCATTCATATAGCATTTCTTGCAGAAGGCTACACGGAAAAGGAAATGGACAAATTTCTCTCTGACGCACAAATAGCCACTGAAGCAATATTCTCTCACGAACCTTTCAAAACTTACAGAGAAAGATTTAATATCGTTGCTGTAAAATCACCGTCAAAAGAAAGCGGAACAAGTGTTCCAAGAATGAATATATGGAAGAATACTGCTCTCGGTACGAATTTTGACACATTTTACAGCGAAAGATATCTTACGACGCTCAATCTGAACAAGGTTCACGACTGGCTTGCCGGAACGCCATACGAACATATCATAATACTTGTCAACACTGATGTATATGGCGGAGGAGGAATATTAAACTTCTATAACCTGGTGTCTACCGGACATAAATACTACAAGCCGGTTACAGTTCACGAATTTGGACATAGCTTTGCTGGCCTTGCCGACGAATATGCTTACGAAAACGAACCATTGGAAATGTATCCCAAAGACATTGAACCTTGGGAAGCAAACATTACAACACTGGTGGACTTTAAGGGAAAATGGGAAAAACTAATTAAAAAGGGAACTACCGTACCAACGCCAATCAGCAAAAAAGAAGAAACTATAAAAAATAAAGTTGGACTGTTTCAAGGTGCAGGTTATAATACAAAAGACATATACAGAGGGGTGCAGGACTGCAGAATGAAAACAAACTCATACCCTGAATTCTGCATCGTGTGCAGGAATGCCATTGAGAAATTAATAAAATTCTATACAGAATAACCGATTTCTGAAAAAGTAGATGAAGATAAAGTATATATTTGTTATTGCACTCACACTCGGCTTTCATCCAAAAGCAAACGGACAAGCCATTCAAGATTTGTCGGACAAAGAATTACTTGCAAACGGCATTGAATACTTTGGAAGCGGAAAATACAGAGAGGCTCTCAATATACTTACAAAATTAGACAAGAAATATAAGCTCAATCCAAGATTTAAAGCATACATTGGGTTGTGTCATTACTATGAATGGAACTACAAAGAAGCATGCAAATATCTGGATTTATGCATAAACGACATAGAAATTTATGCACCTCACGAAAGAAGCATTTATTACTTTGCAAATGCAGAAAGCCATTTTAATCTGGAAGAATACAAAAAGGCTATTCCTATTTACGAAAAGCAACTCAACGTTTGCTACGACAAAGAAAAAGGCGATGTGTTCTTCCACCTTGCTTACTGCTATATGAACTCTTGCGAATGGGAAAATGCCCTAGACAATCTAAACTCTGCCCTACTCTATTATGAACGTTTCGGTTATCCGCAAAACAAAAAGACAAGAATAATACAAATAACAAAAATGATAAAAGGGTGCAAAAAGGAAATTCGTAACAAAACAGAAAAGTAAGCATAATTTATCAAGCAAGAAATTTTAAGTAAAAATGTTTGCAGAAAGAGAAAATAACACTACCTTTGCAACAGATTAAAAAGACAAAAGGAATAAGACCGTATCGGTTAGATCGGGATACTCATCAATATAAAACGAAAACCGAGATGATTTCTTTTGCTAATGGCGGGCCACATGTCTTGGCAACAAGATTAGCTGTAAAGCCGGTGGATTACAAAGGCGGAGAACTCTCAAATCTTACTAGCTCGGAGTTTCATCACATCACGGTGCGGTCTTTTTAATATAAGCGGTGAATCCTATACTATGAATACAGGAGACACCGCTTTTTCAATAAATATTGTTTAACATAAAAGGATTAAGAAAAGATGTTCTCTGGAATTATTGAAGAATTTGCAACATTAACTGAAATAAAGAAATATGGAGGAAACATTGATTTCACATTAAAATGTTCGTTTGTTGACGAGTTGAAAATAGACCAAAGTATTTCGCATAATGGGGTTTGCCTTACAGTGATAAAAATCAAAGACAATACATATACCGTTACGGCTATGAGCGAAACATTAAGCAGAACAAACCTTGGCTTGCTCAATGTAGGAGACAAAGTCAATATTGAGCGTTCTATGCTTATGAACGGAAGGCTTGACGGGCATATTGTTCAAGGACATGTTGATGAAACAGCAAAATGCATAGATATGAAAGATGCTGACGGAAGCACGTATTTTACATTTGAGTATAAGGCTGACAGAGAAATGGCAAAACGCGGATACTTTACCGTTGATAAAGGAAGCGTAACAGTAAATGGTGTTTCTCTTACTGTCTGCAATCCGACGGACAATACCTTTACTGTTGCCATCATACCATATACACGGGAACATACAAACTTCTGCGACATTAAAATTGGTTCTGTTGTCAACATAGAATTTGATATTCTTGGAAAATACATTGCAAGATTGAAAAATTTTGAATAATCATATATAAAAATGGAAGCGAATCACAAAATAAACAAAGTTGGACTTCGCAATCTCCATATGGAGGACTACGACCAATTAGCACGATCGTTCAAGCGTATATACGCAGACCACGACGTTTTTTGGACAAAAGAACAGATAAAGAAGCTCATCACAATTTTTCCGGAAGGTCAAGTGGTGATAATTGTCGATGACAAGATCGTGGGATGTGCCCTATCAATAATTGTGGACTACAATATGGTAAAGGGTGATCACACATACGCTCAAGTTACAGGAAACGAAACTTTCAACACCCATAATCCAAAAGGAAATATCCTATACGGAATAGAAGTGTTTATACATCCAGACTATCGTGGGTTGCGCCTTGCCAGAAGAATGTATGAATACAGAAAGGAACTTTGCGAAAAACTGAACCTGAAGGCAATAATGTTTGGCGGCAGAATACCGAATTACTATAAGTATTCCGACACGATGCGCCCAAAGGAGTATATTGACAAAGTGCGCTCAAGAGAAATCTACGATCCTGTACTAACATTCCAGCTGAGCAACGATTTTCATGTAAGACGAGTGATAAGAAACTACCTGCCAAACGATGAGGAGTCAAGACATTGCGCTACATTACTACAATGGGATAACATATATTATCAACCACCAACCGACTCTTACGTTGAACGACGCCCAACAGTCAGGATAGGATGTGTTCAGTGGCAGATGCGTTCATATCATTCCGTTGATGATGTCTTTGAACAAGTAGAATTCTTTGTTGATGCCGTTTCTGACTACAAAAGCGACTTTATTCTGTTCCCGGAATATTTCAATGCCCCGCTTATGGCAAAATACAATGATATGGGAGAAGCACAATCCATACGTGCACTTGCTGAATACACAGAAAAGATAAGAGACAGATTCATCGAACTTGCCATCAGCTATAATATCAATATCATTACCGGAAGCATGCCATACGTCAAAGACGATGGTCTCTACAATGTTGGCTTCTTGTGCAGACGCGACGGTTCTTATGAAATGTATGAAAAGATTCATGTTACACCGGATGAGCAGAAGAGTTGGGGACTAAGCGGCGGAAACACAGTAAAGACCTTTGATACAGACTGCGGCAAAGTAGGCATACTTATTTGCTATGATGTGGAATTCCCAGAGCTTTCACGTATAATGGCAGAAGATGGAATGCAAATTCTATTCGTGCCGTTTATGACCGATACCCAGAATGCATACTCTCGTGTAAGGGTTTGCGCACAGGCACGAGCAATAGAAAATGAATGTTACGTTGCCATAGCAGGAAGTGTAGGCAATCTTCCACGCGTTCACAATATGGATATACAGTATGCACAATCAGCAGTGTTCACGCCATGCGACTTTGCTTTCCCAAATGACGGCAAACGCGCAGAAGCGACACCAAATACAGAAATGATTCTTGTATCTGATGTGGACTTGAACTTACTAAACGAGCTACATACGTATGGCAGTGTTCGAAATTTGCGCGACAGGAGGAACGATTTGTATGAATTGAAAATGAAAAGGAAATAAGCATCATGAAAAAGACCGCAATAAATCAACTATATTGCGGCCTTTTTTTACACTCTCAAAAATATTACTGGTGCTGTTCCCTCAGCAAATCGTTCACGGTTTTAACTGGGTTAAAGGTTGAAAGAGGAACTTCAACAAAAACAGTATTCCAATCACTCATTGCTCCATTCCATAACCCTGGAAGTTCAAGAGCTTTAAGATCCTTGCCATTCTTGCTCTTGCTACTGATAAAACCTGTTGTACGGTCTACATAATCGGGCAAGTTAAACTTCTCTCCTTTATAATTCTTTACAGCACAAACCAAGTCAACAGGATTAAAGTGAGTGCCATCGGTAAACATTTTCATATATTCAGTATTACTCTTGTCTATCTGACTACTCTCAAGTATCTGTAAGCTCACCGTACCATCCTGATTATATGTCAAGAACGGACCACCGCCAGGTTCCCCAACATTCTTCACCACTCCACATACACGCATTGGTCTGTCAAGTTTCTTCTTGAGATAATCGGCAAGTGCAACATCATCCAATTCATCAATATTTGATTTGCGACAACACAGATCAGAGTAAAGGAATTGTGAAATCTCGACAAGTTCATCATGACTACAATTACCTGTTTCAAGTTTTTTGAGATGGTCAAAAGTCTTACTCTGCAGAGAAACCAACACACCTGCAATAACTTGCTTATACGTAACAGTATCTTTCTTCAATCTGTCAGGCACCACATTATCTATATTCTTCACGAATATGATATCAGCAGGAATCTCGTTCAGATTTTCAATCAAAGCCCCATGACCACCTGGGCGGAATAACAATGATCCGTCGGCATTTCTGAAAGGAGTGTCGTCTGGATTCACAGCTATAGTGTCGGTACTTGGCTTCTGTTCGGAGAAAGAAATATCATACTTAACATTATATATCCCTTCATATTTACCCTTTGTCTCAGCCACTTTCCTTTCAAAGAGAGCTCTATGCTCAGGACTGACAGTATAGTGAATATGCACCACACCATTACTGTCGGCATACAAAGCGCCTTCTACAAGATGCTCTTCAAGTGGGGTGCGAGCTCCATCTTCATATTTATGAAACAGCAACAATCCCTTGGGCAGTTGTCCGTAATTGAGTCCTTTTCCTTCAAGAAGATTGGCAACAACAGCCTTGTAATTACCTTCAGCCATCAATGTTTTAATGTCCTTTCCCTCGTTTTTCATGCACATATCATCCAGCGCTGAAAAGAAAGCGAAATTCTCGATATTACTGAAAAAAGACTTTTCAAAGTCTGTTGTAGGTGCATCATAATCAGCGTCAAGAAAAGCGAACATGTTTTTGAACATTCGGCTGGCAGCACCACTGGCAGGTACAAACTTAACAATTTTCTTGCCCGTATTCTTGTATTTTTCCCAAGCATCCGAATACTTCACAACAGCATCGTCTGTTGTTAATAAAATTCCATTACCGATACTGGCAGCAGCATCAAGTTTAAGGAAAGGGAAACCTGTTTTAAACTCATTCAATTGCTTTTCAATCTGGGCTTCAGAGATGCCTTTTGCAGCAATTTGTTCTAAATCTTTCTGCGATAACATAAGTATTATTTTTAAAAGTTTTTCAATACAAAACAGAAGTCCCAAAGGATACTGTTTTTGACCAATGCAAATGTAATGCTTTTTTGCCTAAAAGCTTTACCAAATTATTTATTTTTTCTTTTTTTCATCAAATAATAATAGCGAGTACATATAAAACGCGTAATTTTATTACCTTTGCAAGAGATATATCGGCATAGGCCAAACAACATAACAAAAATGCTTATGGACAAGAAGCTTGTATTCACAGAAAAAGAAAAGTTGGAATTTCGTGATGCCGTCAAGGCTTTGCGAAGTGCAAACGGTTACTCTTTGACAAAAGATGATGAGATAAACGTATTCAAACATCTCAGAAAAGCTATCGAGGACAAAAAAATACAGCGCGATATTTTTGGATTGAACACAATACTGCTTAGTGTACAGACGGCAGTTATTGCGATAGAAGAAATCGGACTGAAGCGCGACGGAACGATTGCCGTCTTGCTATATTCGTGTGTCGCACAAGGAGACGAGAATACGTTTGATGAATCGATAATGCAATTTGGCGAAACCGTAACTCGTATTCTAAAGGGATTGGTTCACATACAGGAACTATACAAGAAAAATCCTGTCATAGAAAGCGAGAACTTCCGTAACTTGTTGCTCTCTTTTGCCGAAGATATGAGAGTGATACTCATCATGATTGCCAACAGAGTGAACTTGATGAGACAAATCCGCGACACAGACAATATAGAAGCTAAACACCGTGTCAGCGAGGAAGCAAGCTATCTGTATGCACCACTCGCCCACAAACTCGGACTCTACAAGTTGAAAAGCGAACTTGAGGATTTGAGTCTGAAATACCTTGAGCACGATGCATATTATATGATAAAAGACAAGCTTAACGAAACAAAAGCGAGTCGCGACAAATATATAGAACAATTTATTGCCCCAATCAAGAAAAAGCTTGAAGACGAGCACTTGAAGTTTCACATGAAGGGAAGAACCAAAAGCATCCATAGCATTTGGCAGAAAATGAAAAAACAAAAGTGTGACTTCGAGGGTATCTACGATCTTTTTGCAATAAGGATAATCCTTGACTCTCCGCTTGAACTTGAAAAAGTGCAATGCTGGCACGTATTTGCCATAATAACCAATATGTATCAGCCAAACCCTAAAAGGCTGCGCGACTGGCTAAGTGTCCCGAAATCAAACGGATACGAAAGTTTGCATATAACAGTAAAGGGTCCTGACAACAAATGGGTGGAAGTACAAATCAGAACTGAAAGAATGGACGAGGTGGCAGAACGAGGCTTGGCTGCACACTGGAGATACAAGGGTATCAAAGGCGACAGCGGCATGGATGAATGGCTGACAAGCATCCGCCGAGCTCTTGAAAACAACGACGACCGACAGGTTATAGATGATTTCAAGATGGATTTGTATGAAGACGAGATTTATGTATTCACGCCTAAAGGCGACTTGATGAAATTTCCAAAAGGATCAACAGTTCTCGACTTTGCCTACCGTATCCATTCAAATGTAGGCAACCACTGTGTCGGAGCAAAAATCAACGGGAAAGTCGTAACTTTCCGCCATATTCTAAAAAGTGGAGACCAAATTGAAGTATTGACCTCGGCAAACCAGAAACCGAAACAAGACTGGCTCAACATTGTTAAGACAAGCCGCGGTAAAGCAAAGATAAGACTGGCACTAAAGGAAACACAAGTAAAAGACGGTCTTTATGCCAAGGAAATGCTGGAGCGCAGAATGAAGAACCGCAAGATTGATATGGACGAAAGCACGATGTCACATCTTGTCAAGAAACTCGGCTTCAAGGAAATGAACGACTTCTACAAACAGATTGCCGACGAAACGCTCGACATAAACCATGTCATAGAGAAATATCAGGAGGTTAAAGAACACGACAACAACCAGAGCGCCCCACAGCAACCAACAAGAAGCGCCGACGAATACAACTACGAAAATCCGGTGGAGGAACTGACAAACAACGGCAGCGACGTTCTTGTAATCGACCGCAATCTCAAAGGCATCGACTATCAATTGGCAAAATGTTGCCGACCGATATACGGCGACGATGTATTTGGTTTCGTAACGGTAAACGGAGGAATAAAGATTCACCGTTGCGACTGTCCCAATGCACCGGAACTACGCAAAAGGTTCGGCTATAGAATAGTGAAGGCAAAATGGAGCGGCAAGGACGGTGCACAATATTCCACAACCCTGAAAATTGTCGGCAACGATGACATCGGCATCGTGAACAATATTACGAGCGTTATCTCCAAAGAGGAAAAGATCATGATGAGAAGCATCAATATCGACAGCCACGACGGATTATTCAGCGGCAATTTGGAGATTAATGTTGAAGACAATACAAAACTCAACCAACTGATAAAGAAATTGCGCACAATAAAAGGTGTAAAACAAATTATCAGGTTATAAAATGTATCGTTTATACAAAAAAATTGTAATTTTGCAGAATAGTTTTTCATTTGCCGTCCATGTCTTTGGATTAGCGCAAAATTGAAAATCTCACGTTATGCAGAACAGAACAAAAGAATTAACATTAAATATAAAATAATATGCTTACACTAAAACTCATCAGTGAAGAAACTGAACGTGTAATTAAAGGCTTGGAGAAGAAACACTTCGACGGAGCGAAGCAAGCCATTTATGATGTACTTGCACTTGACAAGATGCGTCGTGAAACTCAACAGAAACTTGACGCACATCTACAGGAAGGGAAAAAGAGAGCAGCTCAAATTGGAGCGTTGATGAAAGATGGCAAAAAAGACGAAGCCAACGCAATAAAGGAAAGTGTTGCTGCCTTGAAAGAAGAATCAAAACTCCTTGAACACGAGTTGAACGACATACAGCAAAAACTTACAGAGCTTCTTTGCTCCATCCCGAACATCCCGAACGATGATGTTCCGGAAGGCAAAGACGCATCAGACAATGTTGTTGTGAAGGAAGGCGGAAAGATGCCAAACCTGCCTGAAGACGCTATGTGCCACTGGGATTTGTGCAAGAAATTCAATCTCATTGATTTCGACCTTGGCGTAAAGGTTACGGGAGCAGGATTCCCGTTCTATATCGGCAAGATGGCTCGTCTGCAGAGAGCTCTCGAAGCATTTTTCCTTGAAGAGGCACGCAAAAGCGGCTACCTTGAAGTACAACCTCCTTACGTAGTAAACGAAGCTTCTGGATACGGCACAGGTCAGCTTCCTGACAAAGAAGGACAGATGTATCATGCAAATCTCGACAATCTGTATCTCATCCCTACAGCCGAAGTTCCGGTGACAAACATATTCCGTGATGTTATCCTCGACGAGAAAGATCTTCCTATCAAGCGCTGCGCATACTCTGCCTGCTTCCGTCGCGAGGCCGGCTCTTACGGAAAAGACGTTCGCGGTTTGAACCGTCTGCACCAGTTCGACAAAGTAGAGATTGTGCGTATTGACAAGCCTGAACATTCATACGACTCTTTGAAAGAGATGCTCGACCATGTTGAAGGATTGCTGATTAAATTGGAATTGCCATACCATATTCTTCGCTTATGCGGTGGAGACATGAGTTTCACTTCTTCCATCTGCTACGACTTTGAGGTGTGGAGTGCAGCCCAGAAGAAATGGCTTGAAGTATCGTCTGTCAGCAACTTTGAAAGCTATCAGGCAAACCGTCTGAAATGCCGTTACCGCAATGCGGCAACCAAGAAGACAGAACTTTGCCACACGCTAAACGGTTCAGCATTGGCATTGCCACGCATCGTGGCTGCCATCATCGAGAACAATCAGACTCCAGAGGGCATTCGTATACCAAAGGCACTTGTTCCATACTGTGGATTTGAAATGCTTGACAACAATAACTTCTAAACAAAACATCCACAAACAAAACAAGCCCCAACTTCTGAACAAAAAAACAGAGTTGGGGCTTATTTTATTTTAGTTTCCAAAAATTATTTCTTTACCGCTTCGTCAGCTACATTCTTTTTTGCAGCCACACGCTTAGTAGTAGTCTTTTTTGTTTCTGCTGTTTTAGCAACAGTTTTCTTCTTTGCGGCCGTCTTCTCGATATGGGCCTTCAGCTTTTCCTCATCCTCCTGAAGTTTAGCGACCTTAGCCTTCAGTCTAACAATTTCATTATCCTTCATTGCTATTTCATCACCCTGATTCTTTATTGTAGTGAGCAAAGAGTCAAGTTCGTCATTGTCAATCTCTTCAGGATAAAGCGAATTCACACGATTGATGAAATCTCCCAGGATATTCATGTAATTGGTAAAAGCATCAAACGGCGAACTGTAAATGCCGCGGTCAAGTCCCACGTTAGACGGTTTTGTTGTCATAAAGCGGAAATTATTGCTTGCCTGCAGATAATCCCAATCCTGATTGATACGCGGATCATTAGCGATACGCACACGGTCAGCCACACTGTAAAGCTTGTCGAAAGCCTCGCGCTGCATCGGGTTTCCGAGCCAGCAACTCACGTCACGCTCCTCGTCCACCCAAGAAAGAGTGTCAGGCACATACAAGTCGCCCACACTCTTCATCTTACCGCAGATTTCCGAAGGAGTAGAAAACGTGATACCCTTCTGCTTGGCACATCTTGGCAAAGCCTTGATAAATTCAAGAATATTAGAAGACAGAGGCTGAGATATTCCGAGAGCAAGCAGTTCCATAAAGATATTGATAACCTGTTCATTGTCGGGCAGAGAAGCAATCTTGTTGATATAATTGTCGGCAAACAAAGGATATCCCGACCAGTCACTGTTGTTGAAACGCAAACTGATATCATCACTCAGTTCCACGTCACGGAGCAAGAGTTTCAGATTTGGAGCCATACAGCAATTATACACATAATGAGGTGATTTCCATCCCAAAACGTGTTTTGCCCCCTCTGTAAGCATTCCCTTAAATCCCATCGACGCGGCGATATTTCCTATTTCATCACTGTAGATGAGCGAGGAGTTGCGCAACACTGTAGGTTTCTTGCCGAAATACTCTTCCATCTTCGCCATTTGTTTCTTCACGTCAGCCTCGAAACATTCCTCGTTGGCAAGCGACGACAAACCATGAGAATACGGTTCGGCAAGGAATTCCACACATCCCGTGTCATTAAGTTCCTGCAATTTTGCGAGCACCTGCGGAGCATGCATCTCCAGTTGCTCGATGCCAACTCCCGAGAGCGAGAAAGCCACTTTGAAATAATCTCCGTGCTCCTTTATCATCTCCAGAAACGCATTCAGTGCCGGCATATAAGAGCGTTCAGCGATATCCCCTATACTACGGTCATTTTCATAGTCGTCATAGTAATAGTGGTCTGTACCAATATCGAAGAAACGGTATCTCTTCAAATGTATAATCTGGTGTATTTCAAAATACAAGCAAATTGTTTTCATCTTACTTAGATTTTTTGTTAATTTTCTTTTTTAGCTCTGTAACACTCACTTCGAGAGCACCTGTTCATACAGTCTACGAATTCTCGCTCCCACTTTTTCCCATGTAATCTGGTCCACCTCTTTTCTGCCCTCTTCCTGAAGATAATGGAAAAGGCTGTCGTTATGGCAGATGGAATATATTGCATCAGCAAGGGCATGAATGTCCCAGTAATCCACTTTTATGCAGTTGGTAAGGATTTCTCCACATCCGCTCTGCTTTGAAATGATAGTTGGCGTGCCGCATTGCATAGCCTCGAGCGGCGATATGCCGAACGGTTCGCTGACAGACGGCATCACATACACATCCGAATCCTTCAAGCACTCATAAACCTGTTTGCCGCGCATGAAGCCCGGGAAATGAAATCTGTCGGCAATGCCTCTTTCAGCAGCAAGATATATCATCTGGTCCATCATGTCTCCGCTGCCTGCCATACAGAAGCGCACGTTCCGTGTGCGGTGGAGCACCATATTGGCGGCTTCCACAAAATATTCAGGACCTTTCTGCATTGTGATACGTCCGAGAAACGTTACAATTTTCTCTTTATTTGTATGGTCGGGTCTTGGAATATCCTGCAGTTCCTGACGCAGAGGATACACGGCATTGTGCATTGCGAAACATTTGCGCGGATCCTGGTGATACTGGTTGATAACTGTCTGACGAGTAAGTTCCGACACACACATTATGCAGTCGGCATTGTCCATTCCATCCTTTTCGATAGAATATACCGTAGGGTTCACCTTACCGCGGCTACGGTCAAAATCCGTGGCGTGTACATGAATGCACAGAGGTTTTCCGCTTACTCTCTTTGCATGAATACCGGCAGGGAAAGTGAGCCAGTCGTGCGCATGAATTATGTCAAAATCTTCCGTTCGTGCCACCACTCCGGCAATTATAGAGTAGTTGTTTATCTCGTCATGCAGATTAGACGGATATCCACCGGCAAAATCCATGCAGCCCAAATCATTCACATGCATATAATTGAAGTCTGCATACAGATGGTCGCGCAAGCGGTAATAATAATCCGGGTCCATCACATTGCCGATTCTGCTCTTCACATAGTCGTAATCCACATTACGCCATGCAATAGGCACACAGTTCATTGCAACAATTCTTGCTGCGGTATGATCCTCGTCACCAAAAGGTTTTGGCAAGCATAACGTTATATCCACGTCACCCTGTGCATGCAGTCCCTGGGTAATTCCAAAATTTGCTGTTGCCAGTCCACCATATACATGAGGAGGATACTCCCAGCCAAACATTAAAACTTTCATACTGTTTTCCCTCCTTAAATTAAATATGTATATTTTTCAACAAGACTTAAAGTCCTTAGCGTTTCTCCCACGTTCATAGCAAATGATATTGCTCCGCGAGCCTTAAACGGCGGATTTCCGTCAAACATCTCGGGCAGTGTACCCAGACAGTTTGTCTGCATCTCGTCCTCATACCCCACCATTTGTCTTTCAATGAAGCTCAGTCGTGTTCTGCGGTATATCTTCAGGCAAGCCTCCATATAGAAACTTCCGAGCCAAGGCCAAGCTGTTCCCTGATGGTAAGCCAAGTCGCGCTGCATCTGCGAGCCTGCGCATATCGGGTTGTACCCGCCGCTCTTTGGCGACAGCGAGCGCAGTCCCTTCGGCGTGAGCAACTCTCGCGTACAGATGTCAAGAACCCCTTTGCGCTGCTCTTGTGAAAGTGGCGAATAATCCAGGGCCACAGCGAAAATCATGTTTGGTCTAACGCTCCAGTCCATCATGTTACCATCCACATAATCAAACAGATAGCCATAATCATTAAGGAAAGTGTTCACGAATGACTTTTTGCACGCATCGGCCATTTTTTCCAGTTCATCAGCCTTCTGCTGATTGCCGTTCAGCGTCTGCAGTTTTGCGGCATATTCAATGGCATTATACCACAGTGCATTCACCTCTACTATATATCCGCTGCGCGGAACAACGGGTTTGCCGTTTACCGTAGAGTTCATCCACGTCATCACCTTGCCCTTGCCGTCAACATAGAGCAACTTATTATCGTCCAAACGCAGATACGGATGCTTTCCATCCATGATATAGTTCAAGGTATCAAACACGAACTTGCCGTATTTCTTCAGGCATTTCTCATCGCCAACCACCTTGTTATACTGCTGTATTGCCCATATTGCCCACAACGGAACATCCGGTTGGTCAATCTCTGCAATGTCCACGGTAACGGGCTTGCCTTTCATAAATTCCCGGTATCCCTTTTCGGCTGTTGCCATCACCTTGTCAAAATAATCCTGCTCGTCGATAGAAAGCGTCAGTCCCGGAAGCGAAACGAACGTGTCTCTTGCGCGGCTCTTGAACCATGGGTAACCTGAAAGCAGATATGTTTCCGAACCGTTTTTTGTGTTATGAAACTGATGTGCGGCATTTACAAGGCAATGATAGAAATTGTCGCGAGGTTTTCGGTTTTTCACTTCTTTATCAAACAAAGCCGACAACCCGTCGGTCTTTATTTCCGACGTTGAAGCAGAGAACACTATGCTTTCTCCTTTTTGGATATCCATTTCAAAATATCCCGGCACATACAAATCTTCGTTTGAGTCGTATCCTCTCTCCTGCTCTTTCGGATATTCCAGTCCGCGATACCAGTCGGGATGGAAAACAAATTCGTTTTCCTTGCTAAACTGCATATACAGATACGGATACCCCTGATACATCTTTGTGCGTATTCCGTTGTCCACCATCTCGAAATCACGGCTTGCCGTTGCATTCTCGTGTGTAAACTGTCTCACGCTTCTGAATGCCATAAACGGCCGGAAGCGCAATGTTGTGGCACTGTGTGCATCCACAAGGGTATAGCGCAACAGGATTCTGTCTTCGTAATGCTGGAAAACCACTTCTTTTTTCAGTATCACTCCCCCCACGCGGTATATGGTTGTCGGCACGCTGTCGCAGTTGAATTCGCGGATATACTTGTGTCCGTTTGGACTGTAGTTGTTTCCGCCGTACTTGTGAAGTCCGAGATTAAACTCGGCCCCATGCTGCACCACGGTAACGTCCAGCGAGGAGAGCAACACATGATTGTCTGTGTCCAATTCCGGAACCGGAACCACAAGCAGTCCGTGATACTTGCGCGTATTGCAGTCTACAATAGTTGAACATGCGTACGCTCCAGAGCGGTTCGTACGCAGCAATTCTCTTGAGAGCGATTCCTCCAGATTGGTCATTAGACTTCTTTCAAATCTAAGATAGCTCATAATATTCTATTAAGGTGTTAATATTTCATATTATAATAGCCGCAACAACTGTGTGTTTTCGCTTGACAATCGTTTGGCAGTTCAAAAATAACAAAAATTTGTCAGCAGACAAAACTTCTCGATGTTTTTTTTGCCTAAACATGCAATATTCATGTTTTACAACATAAAAATCAAGTTCCTGAGATGTTTTTAAAAATAAAATTCGTAAATTTGCAGACAGATAACAAGGAATAAACTACATCAACCCAAAAAGATTGTAACAACACAGAATGACAAGGGATAAAGAATTTACCAATACTGAAGTTGAAGAAATTTTGTTTGATATCTGGAATCCACTTACTGACGAGCAGAAGAAAGAGATTTCAGATAGTTTGGTTATTGAAACATTCGACAAGAATCAATATATCTACAAGGAAAACGAAATTCCCACCTGCATAAAATTTCTGATTAGCGGAAAAGTAAAGATTTGCAGAGCGGGAATAAACGGCAGAAACCAGATTCTGCGCACCATCCGCTCTCACGAGGTGTTCAGCTTCAGGGCGTATTTCGCCAACGACGACTACCTCACGTCTGCCATAGCTTTCGAACATTGCATCATAGCGTCCATCCCAATGCAACTTGTGGTCAAGCTGATGCACGAGAACAACCACGTGTGCATGCAACTCATCAAGCAGCTTGCCGTGGAACTTGGAAAATCCGACTGCCGCACTATCAACCTCACACAGAAGCACATCCGCGGACGTCTTGCCGAATCGCTGCTTATCTTGAAGGATCGCTACGGACTGGAGGAAGACGGCTACACGCTGAGCATTTACCTGAGTCGCGAGGAACTTGCCAACATGTCTAACATGACCACGAGCAATGCCATCCGCACGCTTTCGGCTTTTGCCGCGGAAAAGATTATAGCCATCGACGGGCGCAAGATTAAGATTATAAATGCTGAAGATTTAAAACATATATCTGAAAACGAATAGGGCGGAGTTTTTACTTCCGCCCTATTTTTTTTACTATACAGAAAGGATATAGCTTTTCCGGCTACTCCGGAATCATAAAGTTTATCACTTCCTGTTCCACTTCTATCTGGAATTTGCCCACCGGAGATTTCATCAGTCTGCCGTCTACCGACACGAGCGCACGCGATGTTTCCATCACTTCCACCTTTCTTGTGCGATACGGATGCACACTCTTGTGGTTCAAGAACTTACCCGTCAGAAGCAGATAGAATCCTTCGAGCAGTTGTGTTATCTCCGGATGATACACCACCGACACATCGAGCAGTCCGTTATACGGCACGGCATTCGGTGTCTGCCCGTATCCCTCGGCGTTGCCGATACAAACGGTCATGATTTTCCGTTTCAACGTCTCGTCGTTTATTTTCAAGTGCATCTTGTATTCCAGACGCTGAAATATCATTAGTATCATCGAGAAGATAAACGACAGCGTGCGCGAACCGAAGAGTCTGCGTGTCTGGTGTCTCAGGTTCATGATTGCCGAGAGCAAACCGATGTTCACGCAGTTCAGAAAATACCGGTGGCACTTCTCGCCTGCCTTGTTGGTATACCTCACGCAGCCCAGGTCTATCTTTCTTATCCTTCGCTCCTTCAGCCACTTCACGGTTTGTTCCACTTCGCCTTCCTTAAATCCCCAGTATCTCGAAAAGTCGTTCATCATGCCGTTGGGTATCACGCCGAGCGCAATGGAGTTTCTTGTTTCAGCATCTGCCTCCATCAGGCAGTTCACGGCATCGTTCAATGCAGAGTCTCCGCCCACCACAACAATCGTCTTGTAGCCGTTGGCAATCATCATATTCATCAGCCTCACCACGCTACTGCTTTTCTCGCTCTGAACAAAATCGTAGTCTATCCCGTTTTCTTTCAGGCATTTCTCTATTTTCTCCCATCTTCTTGACGGACTGCAAAGTATATTTTTTCTTGGGCAATAGAGAATGCCCCATCGTGTTTGCTCCTTCATTATATTATAGTATTTTTTTGAATTTCGCTACTATATTAATTATATCATCCAATTTCTCATCCATAGACTCTTCCGCATCTATCCAGTGAATTTTGAAGCCGCGTCGCTCCATACCTCTGAACCATGTCATTTGGCGTTTGGCAAACTGGTGTATTGCTGTTTCGAGCTGGGCCACCATCTCCCTGTATGTCAGTTTTCCTATTATATATTCAGTAAGAAACTTATACTCAAGTCCGTAATAGATAAGGTCTTCCGGCTTTATCCCCGAATCGAGCAAGCTCCTCACTTCGTCCACCATCCCTTCATCCAGCCGTTGCTTCAGCCTCCGGGTTATCCTCTGGCGTCTCAGCTCCCGGTCTATCGCTATTCCTATTATTATGTTGTCAATCTTCGGAAATTGTCTTTCTTCCACGGGCATCTCGCGGTATGCCGTTTCTATCTCGATTGCTCTTATAGCCCGTTTTGCAGTATCCACGTCCGTGGTGTTGTGCATATTCGAGTTGTTTTCCTTTTTCAGTTTTTCAAGTATGCCGGTAAGCTCTTCGAGCGATTTCCCTTCAAGTTTCTCTCTCAACTCCTTGTTTTCTACCACGGGTATCAGTCTGTAGCCTTTCAACACGGATTCTATATACAGTCCTGTTCCGCCACAGAGTATCACGTTTCTCCCTCTGCTGCTCACGTCGTTGTATGCCTCCAGAAAATCTTTCTGATATTCAAACAGGTTGTATTTCGTGCCCGGCTCCACGATATCTATGAGATGATACGGAATTTTTACGCCACAGATGGTATAGTCTTCAATATCTTTCCCCGTGCCTATATCCATGCGTCTGTACACCTGCCGTGAGTCGGCGCTTATTATCTCTGCGTTTATTTGCAGCGCAAGATTTGCGGCAACTTCTGTCTTGCCGCTTGCCGTAGGTCCGAGAATTGTTATCATCGGCACAATGTCCATATAGTTTTTCGTTTATTAGAATTAATAAAATTTTCTTTCCGTCGGCAAAAGTAGAAAAAAAAGACCGCACGGCAAAGCCGAACGGTCTTTTTTATATCAAATGTCAATCAATTTCTTGATTAGCCATTGTGCTTCTTCATGATCTTGATCAGATCTACCACTTTGTGTGAGTAGCCAATCTCGTTGTCATACCAAGAAACAACCTTTACGAAGTTGTCTGTGAGGTAAACACCAGCGTTAGCATCAAAGATAGATGTCAATGGGCAACCCAGGAAGTCTGAAGAAACTACAGCGTCCTCAGTGTAACCCAGTACACCCTTCAACTCGCCCTCTGAAGCCTTCTTCATTGCAGCGCAGATATCCTCTTTTGTTGCAGCCTTCTTCAGGTTTACAGTCAGGTCTACTACAGAAACGTCCAATGTAGGAACACGCATTGAGATACCTGTCAGTTTGCCGTTCAGCTCAGGGATAACCTTACCTACAGCCTTAGCAGCACCTGTTGTAGAAGGGATGATGTTGCCGGCAGCAGCACGGCCACCACGCCAATCCTTCATTGAAGGACCGTCTACAGTCTTCTGTGTAGCTGTTGTAGAGTGAACAGTTGTCATCAAACCTGTCTCGATACCGAAGTTGTCGTTCAGAACCTTAGCGATAGGAGCCAAGCAGTTTGTTGTACAAGAAGCGTTAGAAACGATCTTCTGTCCTGCGTATGTATCGGTGTTTACACCGCATACGAACATATCTGCCTGACGGCCATCCTCACCCTTCTTTGAAGGAGCTGAGAGAACAACATACTTAGCACCTGCCTTCAAGTGCTTCTCTGCCTTCTCATAAGCAAGGAACAGACCTGTAGACTCTACTACATACTCTGCACCAACTTCGTCCCACTTCAAGTTCTCTGGGTCACGCTCAGCAGTAACACGGATGTGGTTACCGTTTACGATCAGCTCGCTCTTCTCAACGTCAGCCTCGATAGTTCCGTCAAACTGTCCGTGCATTGTATCATACTTCAGCATGTAAGCCATGTAATCAACCGGGCACAAATCGTTGATAGCTACTACCTGTACTTCCTTTGCGTTCTCAGCCTCTACTGTAGAACGGAACACGAAACGACCGATACGGCCAAATCCGTTAATACCAATCTTAATCATTGTTTTGTTTATTTTAAGTTGAAATAAAAATATTCTTTTTAAATTACATGCAAATTGCTAAACCTATTTATATTATATCCGCCTTGCGGCTCCCGAAAGTTTTTAATGCTCTTTTCTGCATTTCTTGTCCTTTCGGGCGCAAAGTTACAAAAAAATCTCTACATTTGCACAAACATTTTCTATTAAATAATTTAAAAATTACACTTATGGGAAAATTCATAAACGAATTCAAGGAGTTTGCCGTAAAAGGAAATGCGGTGGATATGGCTGTCGGCGTCATCATCGGCGGTGCTTTTGGCAAGATTGTTTCGTCTATCGTCGACGACATCATCATGCCGCCTATCGGCTGGCTCATCGGCGGTGTGAAGTTCACCGACCTCAAGTTCACCTTGCCGCAAATCGACCTCGGTGTGGAGAAGCTCGCCCCCGTTACAATAAACTATGGCAACTTCATCCAGACTTGTTTCGACTTCATCATCATCGCCTTCTGTGTATTTCTCCTCGTAAAGGGCATCAACCGCCTTGCACGCAAAAAAGACGTGCCTGCAAAGGAGGAGCCCAAGGCTCCGGAACCGACAAACGAGGAGAAGCTCCTTGCCGAAATCCGCGACCTGCTCAAAAACAAGGAATAGCGTGTGTCTGCGCCACAATCTCTGTTCGTCAGCGTTTCTATGCTGACGCATAAGAAAAAGAAAAGGCAACCGCATGGTTGCCTTTTCTTTTTACTTTTATTTTTACACCGTCATGATTTCCTTGTTCTTTGCAGCAAGCAAATCATCCACCTTCTTGATGTATTTGTCGTGAATCTTCTGCAGTTCGTTCTCGGCGTCCTTCTCGTTGTCCTCAGAGAGTCCGTCTTTTATAGCCTTCTTCAGTTTGTCCTTGATGTCGGCACGCACGTTTCTCACCTGCACCTTCACCTTCTCGCCTATCTTGTTACACTGCTTTGCCAGTTCCTTGCGGCGTTCCTCTGTAGGCTGCGGGATACCCAGGCGGATAATCTCGCCGTTGTTCTCCGGTGTGATGCCCACCTCTGAGTCCATGATAGCCTTTTCTATCTCGCGTATCATCTTCTTGTCCCAAGGCTTGATGGCTATGGTGCGTGCATCGGGCACGGAAACGCTTGCCACCTGGTTGAGCGGCACTTTTGAACCATACGAGTCCACTCTCACGCAGTCCAGGATTGCAACATTGGCACGTCCGGCACGTATTCTGTTCAACTCTTCCTCAAGATAGAGTGTTGCCATCTCCATCTTCTCCTCGCTGTCTTTCAGCGTCTGCTTTACGTCTATCATATTTTTCTTGTTTTTATATTTTTCACTATTAGCGGTTTGCAAATGTAGCGATATTTTATGAAGTATGCAATAATATCTATCATAAAAAAATCTAACCTATTTCAATCATGGGTATGACTTCATTTCCACCTGACAGCACTTGTTAAATATTTTAACATACGAACTTTTGAACACTTTTTACCTTTTTACCTTTTCACTTTTTTACCTTTACCGACTGCCGACATCGCTTCTTTTCCCGAAAAGCATCGCTTCTTTTGGAGAGAAGCATTGCTTTGCTCCCCGAAAAGCGTTGCTTTTCTAAAATCAAGCCGTGCCGCAGGTTTCTAAAGCAGTGTTCTAAAAGTCGGATTCGCCCTCGTTTTTTCTGTTTCTCAATTTATTTTTTCCTTACACAACCGTATTTTTTCGACTTTTTGTAAAAAATATTGAGAATCTTTTGTTAAATAACAAAAAAAACGCTATCTTTGTAACCTACAAAAGAATACTATCGCTAACGTATCTGAAAACTGGTATAATACTAACCTTTACACCATAGATTTTAGACATAAAGCTACATTACAGAGAATTGGGTAAATTTATTAAGACATATTTAATGAATCTAAGTCTGCATCGCCTGGGTGCTATGCTCTCTTTGATAACGGGTCTTGCTCTCAACGCGTCGGCTCAGGTTACCACCACCGACAGCATATTCATCAGCAAGGCAAGACCGGTTATATTCAATGTGAACAAGACGGACATAAGCAATGAGGACAGACGATGGATCACCGAGGTGCTCATCCCTGAACTGAACGCTCTGGGCGAGGACGGCATCGTGTTGGGGCGCTCCGGTGCTTCGCCCGAGGGTCCCACGCCAAACAACTGGCTTCTGGCTCGCGGCCGTCGGCAGGCAATGGACAGGATTCTTTCTGAATACGGCATCCCCGTGAGCCGCATCAGATACGACGTGCTGCCTGAGGACTACCCCTTGCTACGCTCGCTCATGCGCCTTGCCCACGACCCTATGCTCCACGAGCTGGACTCCATAATGGCTCTGCACAAAGAGGGCGGCATCCCGATGAAGGAGGCTATCATCCGCTATCGCGGCGGCAAACTGTGGCAGCATATCTTCAAAAAGTATTTTGCCACCTTGCGCGCCGTGCGCATCATGGCTATCGACCGCAAGCGCGTGGAGCGCTCGCCGCTGGCGCTGCCCATCGACAGCTTGCCGCTCGTGTCGCTTCTTCCGCCATTGGAGATGCCCTACCCCACTGGCATCAGCGTGCCGCATGTGGAGATGCCTGTAAAGACTGCGCGACGCGAGCTTTGGAGCATAAAGACTAATCTTTTGCTCGACTTTGCTTATATGCCTGGCTACGACCGCTTCTGTCCTATACCTAATGTTGCCGTGGAATATTATCCGCTTCACGGGCATTTCACCTACGGGGCGAGCTTCGACGGTCCGTGGTGGCAGCATTATGACGCTCATAAGTATTTCCAGCTGCGCAACTATCAGCTCTTCACTCGCTATTATGTGAAGAGTGGCGACATCGCTAAGCGTCGTCCCGGCGAGGGGGCTGCCTTCAAGGGGCTTTTCTTTAATATGTACGCGCATGCGTTCCTTTATAATATATGCTTTGGCGAGAAGCGCGGATGGGAAGGCGAAGGTTGGGGTGCCGGCTTGGGCATAGGTTATGCCGTGCCGCTGGGCAAATCGGAACACTGGCGCCTGGAATTCGGGGTTCAGGCTGGGGTGTTCAACACAAAATACGACCCTTACCAATGGCTCTGCCCTATTGACCCCGAAACCGACAAACCTCTGTATTACTACAAATGGTATGGCAATGCAAAGGACTTCAAAAAGCGACAGCACAGCTACTGGTGGCTCGGCCCTACAAGGGCGGAAATCACTCTCAGCTACGACATCCTTTACAGGAAAAGTAAAAAAGTAAAAAAGTAAAAAAATAAAAAAACATTATAACAATGCAGCATCATTCAAGCATATCGTCCTTCTTTCTTTCTGTAAGCCGCCGCGCCTGCAGAACGGTGGTGGCTTTGTGGTTTGCTGCAATGTGCCTCGCCCTCTCCGGTTGCGTGCGCGAACCTGAACTTCACCTCCACAACGACGGCGCCGACATTGAAACGGGCTTGCCGGTGGTGGATCTCAATCTGGATGTGTTGTGGAACTATCTCTTCAAATACAACGTGGAATACAACTGGCAGGAGGAATGGCTATACGGATGGGACGACACCGACGTGGCAATGTTCGGCAAAATTGGATACACAGAACCGCAGGATTTTGAGGTTCGCAGATATTTCACAAAGAATGTGCAGTATGGAGTGCACAACGCTCCTTATTCTCACCATATCGACGGCAATATGCTCTCGGCAAGATATGAATTCGGATTCTGGGACATCCTGGCTTGGAATGATATCCACACGCCCGACAACGTGCAGAGTCTTCACATCGACGAGTCGTCTACGTATGATTATGTTACGGCTTATACCGGACAGACCATGATCCCCACGCGATACAACGCACCGAAATTCACTCGCGCTTTCTATCAGCCTGAGGAACTGTTTGCCGGATATGAGAGTGGCATCGACATCAACCACAGTCTTGAGGGCTTTGCCTTCGACGAGGAGCGCAACTGCTGGGTGAAGCAGCTGAACATGGAGCTGCAACCTGTTACGTATATCTATCTCGTGCAGGTTATCCTGCACAACAACAACCGCGACTTCCGCAAGGTTACGGCCACCGACGGTAATGCCAACCTGAGCGGTATGGCGCGCACCGTGAATATCAATACGGGCGTCACCGGAACGGATGCCATCACAGTGAACTTCAACACGCGAATGAAGCTCGACGTCAGTGGAAAGAACAACGAGAAGGTGGACATCATCGGCGGCAAACTGCTCACATTCGGTATGCCGAGCATGAACCCTCACAAGTTGAGCACGCGTGCCTACATGGAGTCGCTGCAGAAGGTGGCGGATTCTGACACGGGAAACCGCCACTACGTGGACGTGAACATGCAGTTTTACAACGGTAAGGACTCTACGCTCGTATTCGACGTTACCGACCAGGTGCGCCGGCTCTTCCGTGGCGGTGTCATCACCATCGATGTGGACATGGACCACGTGCCCGTGCCCGACCAGAAGGGTGGATCGGGCTTCGATGCCGTAGTGAAAGACTACGACGAGGAGCAATGGGAGTTCGATATGTAAAATTGAAATATTGAAAAATTGAAAAATTGAAAAATTGAAATATTGAAATATTGAAATATTGAAATATAGTAAAAAAATTAGAGAATATAATAAACACTTTTATTAACTTTCAAAACACGATTTCGTATGAAAAAGTATTTTATTTTCGCAGCTTCGGCTCTGGCTCTCGCCAGCTGCTCAAGCGATGATTATCTGGGCAATAACCCGGGTAACGAGAATGGCGCAAGCAATGCTATCAACTTTGCCGGTGGAACGGGAAAGACTACGCGTGCTACAGGTCAGGATGCTGCCACTGCTCTTGGCAGTCGATTCGTTGTCTATGGATACAAGACAACGGGTGGTCAGAAATCTACAGTTTATGATTATTACACCATTAAGTATGATGGCAAAATAAATCAGGCTGAAGGTAACACACAGGGTTGGGGTTATGTTGGTGGAACACCTAACATGTTGTCATCTCTAAATGATATAGAAAATAATCAAACTATCAAGTATTGGGACTACTCTGCTTCTCAATATGATTTCATCGCTTTCTCTTTGGGTAAAGATTTGACTGATGAAAAACAGACAAAGACGAATGAAGATGGAAAAGTAAAAGTTTCAACAGTTAATACAGAGAACGAGCCGACGTATAGCATTACTGGTTCTGTAGCAGACCTTGCAAAATGCTATATTGCTGACCGCGTTACAGCAAAGGCTAAATTAGCTGAGAACGAACAGAACAAGAAGGAGCATATCGTAGCATACAAGGACGATGTTCAGTTCAACTTCCGCTCTCTTGCTACAAAGGTTAGACTTGGTCTCTATGAAACTATTAATGGTTATTCTGTTAAGGATGTTAAGTTCTATACTGCAGATAATGCCAAAGATGAGGATGGTCATCCTTATCTCTATGCTACAGGTAAAACTATCCCAACATCTGACGGCAAGGGTACGATGACCATAGCTTTCGGTTCAAATGATGCAGCAAAAACAGATTTCAACCAGGCAAAAGCTACATGGGCTGCTGCTGAGGAAACAGAGAACTCTCCTAATATCACTTTCGGAAACTTGGCATTGAGAGATAAGCAGAAAAATGAATACAAAGGAACTGAGTTCCTCGGCCGTAGCATGGCCACAAACGATGTTTCCACAACAGACTACCAGACCACACTTCCTGGAACTACTGTAGGTGCTCTGACTCTTAAAGTTGACTACACTCTTGAGTCTATCGACGGCTCTGGCGAGGAAATCAAGGTTACTGGTGCTACAGCTACTATCCCGGCTGAATACACAAACTGGAAGCCTAACTATGCTTACACCTATATCTTCAAGATTTCTGACAAGACTAACGGTAATACTGGTACTACTCCAGATGATCCTGCAGGTCTCTATCCTATTTCATTCGATGCTATCGTAACAGAGACACAAGAAGGTCAGCAGAATACTATCACTATTGTTGATGACAAATCTATCACTACTTATGCTAAGGGTGAGCAGAACAATGAATACAAAGCTGGTTCTAACATTTACGTGTCTATAAGCGGTCAGACATTGTCTGATGCAAACACAGCTCTCTACACTGCATCTCTTGCAATTCCAGGTAGCAACATTCCAGAATCTCTCGTTGCTCTCTGCTTGAAGGGAAATGCAACAGGTGAAGACACTTGGACTCTCGATAACAATGGCAATAAATTGACTGTTACTAAGGCAAATGCTCCTGAAATTGTAACAAAGATTGACGCTGCTGATGTCGCAGACGGTAATGCAATTCAAGGTAACTTCGCTAAGTTCAAGCCAAATGCTGCCGGCAATTATGTATTCGAATATACATACACTGTAGGAGGAGAAACAAAGAAGGCTTACAAGGTTATCAAAGTTGTTGCAGCCGACTAACGATTAATCCTCGTGCGACGGTGTTTCCACGCCCGTCGCCCCGTAACAATTCCTTTGTGCGTCGGCGTTTCCACGCCGTTGCACAATGAAATAACGACGCTGGCCGGACGGGGTTTGCTACCCCTTCCGGCTTCTACAGATGAAGACAATAAACACAATCCTGACAATAATGAACACATCTCGCATCCTTCTAATACCCATCATGGCTGTCGCCCTCATATCTTGCTCCTCGTCGGGGCATGACGAACCCGACACGCCCGACACCCCACTGCTGCCTATCTCTTTCGGCAGTAACAGCGGTGCATGGCAGGATGCGCCCTCATCGCGAAGCCCACAGCGCGCAAGTCGAGCCTCCGGCAATAACGGTTTGGAATCTCTCTACACCACATTCCGCGCATGGGGCTACAAAACCACTGCCGCCAACGCCACACAACAGCAGCTCGTGATGGACGGATACAAGGTGGCATACATCAACGACGGTGCCGGTAGCACCGAGTCAAACACAAACGGCTGGGAATACGTAGGTATCTCCAACGAAAACCAGACGACTGCGCAGACAATAAAATTCTGGGACTACTCTGCCACCAGCTACCGTTTCTTCGGCTACAGTCCTTTCAATGCAAAAGCAACCGTAGCCAACACCACATCTTCGTTCGACGGTGTTTCTACGCCCGTCGTTCAAGTATCTTTTCCCTTTGAATATTCTGATGCCGCCACCGCGACATCAATACCATACACCACAGACCTGTGGCTCGCACAAGGTTCATCCTCGCCAACAGGTTCTTCGTCCGGCGGCAGTTCATCGTCCGTCGCCCAATACGGCTCATGCGTAACCCTCACCTTTGCCCCCATAATATCAAAGGTGCGCTTCCGCTTCACCTATCCCGACGGCACTGACGAGATAACGATGACAGACATAAAATTCTGCGACTCCCGGTTTATCGACAGCCCCAAAACTGCCGACACTCCGCTTGCCGGAAACATAGCGGTGGCTTATCCACTGACGGGAATACCAAAGAATTCTTCTCCTCAATTTTCGTGGACAGAAGCCACGGGCACAAATGCCAAGGGACTACTCTTGCTTACAACGCCCTATGAGGAGGAAAACGCCTCTCTGCACATCACGCCGCAAGTGGCTGAATACGAGAAGTGGTATTATGTGCCGCCCCTCAACGTCGTGCCCTACGAACAGAGTTCCTATACCGTATCTGCACGTATCAACGGACAACTGAAGACTGCCGTCGTGCCTGCTGCTTTCATGCAGTGGAAGGCTGGCTACCAGTACACGTATATATTCAAGATTAATGATGCCGACGCTACCATTACCTTCACCGACCTGCAAGTGGAGCAATGGCTACCAGGCACTAACTTCGACAACCAGGGCTCCGGCACGGAACAGTGGTAAATGACGGGGCTTACCGGCTAATGCCGGCAATGGTCCCCGCCTTTGTGCGACCACGTTTCCTCGTGGTCGTTTAGCTCTCGCGCCCGCCCGCATATAATATAACAACAAAGCGACATGAAAAAGCTATCATACATAACCTCTCTCGCTGTAATCGCAATCCTCTCGGCTTGCGACAGCGGCGACACGCCCGTTCAGCGTCCTGACAACTATGACTACATAACCTTTTCTGCTCAGACACAGAAGTTGCTGACACGTGCCAACCCATACGAGGCTTACAGTCCGGAGAAGCATCCGCTGACGATGGGTGCCTTCGGCTATCACGACATCACGTCGGCAAACAGCCTCAACGATGCAATATTCTCTAACGAAATGGTTAGCTACGACGCCACGACTACCGACTGGACTACCGCGTCGTTGAAGAAATGGACTGACTACAAGACGGCTAATTCGTTTGACTTTTTCGCATATATGCCTCAAAACGGCAACGCCACGCTTAATGTCTCTGCCGCTGACACATACACTCTGTCTGTTCCGGTTGCCATGACAACGGAACGGACCTCGGCTGACGGCAGTTCTTCATCTGTTGCCTCACCTGCAATCTTCGACACCAAGCAGGCTCCTATCATCTGTGCCCTGCCTGAACACAAGGAGGGCAACAACTTCAGCCATATGGTGAACATGAAGTTCGACCAGACGCTCACGGCATACAACATCCAGTTTATGCTCGACTCGAAAATGGGAGCTATCAGGCAGTTTCGCATCAAGAGCGTTACGCTCTCCGGCGAACTTGCCACAGCAGCCACCGTTAGCCGCACCTACAAGTGGACGGGCACGGAATGGACAGCCGACAATATTCAGTGGACCAATATTCAGCGCATGAAGTTTGCAGCCTCTGACATTGCCATCCCATACAAAGCTTCCGAATCTGTAAATGCTGACAATACAACGGAAACTATTCTCGTTAAAACTGACAGCTACACCACATGGGGCGACACGTTCTATGTTATTCCCGACGACAAGTTCCAGCCCACAATCTCTGTTACCTACGACACGGAATTTGTTGGCGAAGACGGAAAAACAGTAGTTACACGAAAGGACATAACATCAACAATCATCCTGAACAAAGATAATTTCAGTAACCTTGCAACTGGTTCAACTGCAATGATAAACCCCATCCGCATCCTTATCCAGCCTCGCTATCTCTACGTGCTGGCAGACGGTGATGCATACAGCGGCTATCTGCTGATAGACTAAAGTCAAGGAATCAAAATTACTACAATATTTTAGCCATTAGAATTATCTTATTACAAAATGAAAATACATTCAATCCACATAAAACTCTTTATTCTCATTTCAATTCTCTTTGCCTATGTCCAGTCTACCGCGGCACAAAGTGGCGACTGGAGCAATTACAAGGCAAGTGGATATGAATCGGGATCGGGAACCGAAGCTGACCCGTATGTCATCAAGACTGCCGAACAACTCGCCTACTTCGCTGCGCAGGTAACTGCCGGCAATGATCTGACGGCTAATGTGGAGCTGCGCTCAAGTATCGACTTGGGGGCGCACTATTGGGTGCCTATAGGCGACAGAGGAGCCAGCGCAGTAAGGCCAGCAAATGAATTTGCCGGAGTTTTCAACGGCAACGGCTGCACAATCAGCAACATGACAGTGGATTTCAGTTCGGGAGTAAACAATGGTTTGTTCTCACAACTGAAAGAGGGATGTATCGTAAGAAACATAAACTTCGAGAATGCCAAGTTGTTTTGCACTTCTCTTACAGGTGTGACTCACCGTATGGGTGTCGTTGCCGGTGCAACCTACGGAACGAGTGCTGTGCCTTCTATCGAAAATATCTCTATCAGGAATTCAAGCATCAAGGCGGAGAAGAATGTTGTACAGCCGCACCACTTCCTGGTGGGTGGCATTATGGGTGGATTGTTCCATCAGACAAACATCAAAAATTGCTATATGGATGTGGACATTGACTTGTCGCTTGTATCATACAGTTCTACGAGCAAGGCATACATCGCACAGGCTGTTGCCGGCGTAGACGGTGGAACGGGTAATCCGAGCCTTACACTGAAGAATGTTTATTCTGTTGGCAAACAAACTCTTATCTCACAGATGAATTATCCAAATGTGGGAACAATGGTGGGATGGAACCCGAACAAGGTTTTGCTTACGGAATGTTACTACAAGAATGTTCCGACCGACAAGAACGGCAATGCCTTGTCGCTTGTTGATGCAAGCCACAAGAACGGTGAGCAAAAAACCGAGGACTACAGCGACGGCTTTGTAACTTTGGCAAATGGTAACCTCGGCGACAACTTGCAAAGTTGGAAAATTTCATCAAGCAAGCCAAAGGTAATTGCTAAATACATTTCCGTGAAGCAGTCGCACGAGGGGCATACGAGCAAAACCATCAAGGTGAGCATTGACAATGATGACGACAACGATACCTACACCTACGAATGGACGTATGAGCGCGACAAGACTTATACTGCCAACGGCAAGTCGATAGACATCGACTGCTACAACAAGACTATCAACGGTAGTGTAAAGGTTATGAACGGCACAAGTCTTGTCAATGAGGCGGCTTTCACAATCAGCCCTCTGCAGTATTCCGTAGACCTGTATGCCGATGTGTTCTACAGCGGTGGCAACGGAAGCAAGGAGAGTCCTTACATCATCAGCAACGACATGCAACTGGCAAAGCTGGCACGCGACGTGAACAATGCCGGAGTGGAGGGCGTGTACAAAAACGTGTATTTCAAACTTGACAAGGACATTGACCTAAGCTCGGCTCTCTGGCTACCGATCGGTAGTTCGATAACTTCAAATCTGCACTATTTTATGGGCAAATTTGACGGCAACGGACACGCAATCAGAAATCTGCACATGTTCTGGAAACCTTACGCCGGAACATGGGGCGACTGGGGACTATTCTCACAGTTGAGAGGAGCATCGGCAGACGAGGCTGGATTCTGCTCTGTTTCAAACTTTATCCTCGACAACGTGCTGATTGAAAAGGAAACTGGAGCAAGCTATTCGGGTAGTGGCATTAACCTCGGTACTGTTGCAGGCGAGGCCTACAAATATTCTGAAATCAGCAATATCATAGTGAAGAATGCAAAGATTACCGACAACGACGAGACCTATACCACCAGCGGCATCGAGTATCGAGTTGGAGGAATGGTGGGTAACATCAACAACAACGACGTGTACAGAATATTCAACCTCTCTACCGATGCTGATATCCAGATACTGAAGAATGTTAACACCAACAAGGCAAAAGCTTATGTCGGTGGTGCGTTCGGACGCTTTAATCTTGTTTCAAGCTACAACCACGCATATAGAATCTATCCTACAAACATATACGTTCACGGACCGATTATTGCAAACAGCGGAAGATATGTATATAGGGGAAGCATTGCATCTGGCATTACAAGTCAGCCAAGTGCAGAGCAGGCTTCTACATGGTATTATGCCAACGGCATGGATATAATGAATACAAGAGACGAGAACAACGGTAACCAGAAGTCGCTTGACGAATTTGCCTCTACTTTCGTTCTGCAGAACAACAACTTCATAGGCGAAGAGGAAGTGCTGGACAAGGCGGCTTGGATGTACGGCAAGGATTCGGGCTTCTATTTCGGAAAGACAAGGATTAAGCTGGAACGTGGAGAGAATGACATTCTGACGGCTGAAACTCAAACGGGCAACATCGCAAAAGAAAAATATTTCTGGTATGTATCTTCTGACCGCAAGACCTGGAACAAGGTGGAGAGCACGGAAACTGCGCCACAACCTTGTAACCCGTTTACTCTTGCTCACAAGACTGACAACCAGTATGTGTATGCCGAACTTGCCGACGGTTCGTCTCGCTCAAACTATATACTGGTGAGCGGAATAAATATCACAGCTACAATAGAAAACATAGACGACAAATCTTATGAAGTGACCATTACCCACAACATACCTGAGTGGACGAGCAACGACAATCTCGTTATCGATTACCAATGGGTGAAAAACGGCGAGAATGTTGGGGCTAATCAGGCTACATACTCTCCTGAAAGCATACAGGCGAGCGACAAGATTTCATGTCATGTAATTGTAAAAGACAAACAGGGCATTATATTGCTCGACAAGTGGGTGTACAAGACCACAGTGGTTTATCTGTGTCCGATAGGGGTTAGCGTAGGAGGACATTCTTACGAAAAGGGAACAGACAACGTGGACGACAAGACTTGGGGCTTCTCGCCTGACAAGCCAATGCAGACTTGGTGGGGGGCTTACAAAAAACTCGCCGACAATGCTTCATGGGACGAGAATGTTATCGTGCTGATGGGTGAAAGTCCTAAACAATATACCGACAGCATAACAAAGGGTTTCCCTATAACGGCAAACTATTACGGAAACGTGTTGGCTCTGACAAAAGAACGCTGGGAGGCAGGAACGAAAGACTCTCCGCTCTTCAAGAATACAACCATTACGAGCACATGGAAAAATACTAATTATGACGGAACAATAGTTATCGGCGGCGGGGATATCGGACTGCCGCTGTGGGGCGACACGAAGTTTGAAAACATCACATTCTCCGGCAAAAACCAAGGTTCATCTTACTATATCATTTACTGCCAGTACAACAATCTGGAGATGGGTAAAGGCATAAAGATGACAGAGTTCAACGCTTCGCCATCTTATGGTACTGTGGACGGAGCCAACACGACAAACCTGCAGATTTTCGGTGGACTGTTGAGCGACGGACGTTTTGTTCCCCTAAACAATGCTGAAAATATAGAGAAAATGGAAAAGTCCATGCCTCACGGCAAGGAGGGATTCTCTATGAATTTCAAGTCGGGCTACTATTCTGTAATTTGTGCCGGCGGACGACAGAAATATACAATATCCCAAGAAGGCAAACAACAAAATGGTGTGATGGGAACTCCAAATCAGCCTGTGAAATGCACCATTACGATGGATATCGACAGAGATTTCAACGACAAGAACAAGGCTACGTATTCTGATTACGATGCCGGAATTATTCTTGCCGGCAACCATGAGGGCGCAATGTATGCCGACGTTGATATTATAATCAGAAGCGGTCATGTGGGACGTTTGGTTAATGGTTCGCTGGGTAACAAAAATGATTTTTCGTTTGTTTATCCTGTAGGGTCTAACAATTGGATTTATGCTCCCAACAACTCATACATGGGTCGCGCAAACATTCTGCTTGACCCTGAAAAATCTGAAAACAATAAAAATGAAGAAAAGAATAAACGTATTATAGTAACCGAACTTTATGGTGGCGGTACTGGCCGAGGATTCACAAATTCACAAATTATAAACAACCCGTTCTATGGTCTTAGCACCGTTACAATAAACGGCGGAACATTCAAAATGTTGCCTGAAAATAATACATCAGAAAAGAATTATGTTGGTATCTTTGGCGCCGGTGCTGGTGGCACTAACGGCATCGGAGATGACAAAAACCATACCCAAGACGACAGAATACCATATTGGAACGACGACAACACTGTAATGCTTTATGGCAAATACGATACTGCAAAGAACAAGCTTATATCATATCGCTGTTATAACGCTGATACAAAGACTTACACATATGTTGATCCGTTGAACACGTCTACAAAGATAATAATCAACGACGGACAGTTTGGCGAAAGTGAAAAGAAACAGATTGACGGAATTTACGGCGGTGGCAGTGGATATATGAGCCGCAGCCTCTGGAGCGACACGAGCGGTGAACCGAACACTAACGGAGGCAACATTTATGGTCTGGAAGGAAAAACTGTTGCTACTATTACCATAAATGGCGGTGATTTCTATTGCAAGAAAGGCATATTTGCCGGTGGTCGCGGCACGAACTATTACTTTACAGAAAATGCTTATGGCGGTTCTCAACACCAAAGCAGTTATACTGACCTTGGCAAGACCTACGGCAACGTGGAACTGAACATCAACGGCGGTATGTTCCACTGTTCTGTATTCGGTGGAGGCTATGGCGTGGCTGATGCTGCTCTGAACGGAGACAAATCCAAGGTGGCTACTCTAAAAAATATGGCTCGCGTATATGGCAAATCTACCGTAAATATAAATGGAGGAACTTTCTACAAGAATATCTACGGCGGTGGTGATATGGCGGTTACTGAATATTACGGCAAAGATGCTGCCACCAACGTTACCATCGGCGACAAGGCTGATATTCGAGGTTCTGTGTTCGGAGGCGGAAACGGAAGAAAGTATGGTGCCGGATTTGACAACATAGACAACGAAACTCTGCTGCCTGACAGTGTAGGTAAGGTCATCGGAAACACTAATGTTACTTTCGTTGGTGATATGCAGCAGGCGCCTACCGTATATGGCGACATTTACGGTGGCGGCAACTTGGCTCGCGTTGAAGGTAATACTGACGTAAACTTGTACGCAGCAAATTTTGCCGGACAGATTTTCGGTGGAGGTAAAGGACTGTTGTATGATAATGGAACTGAAAACGAAGGTAAGGTAAGAAATTCTGCCGACGTGCTCGGCAACACCAACGTGAGCTTGGCAAAAGACGAGAACGAAAACAACAAGGATGATGAGAGCAAGAAAGACGAGACTTATTCTATAAACGTGATTTGGGACAAGGTCTGGTCTGAAAGCAGAAATGATGTTTTAATATGGGGATCGGCCGGCACAGAGGATTTGTTCTTCAAAAACGGCAAATATGTAAATCCTCATAATATCTATGGTGGCGGAAACCTGGCTTGTCGTGTAGGTAATTACACAAAAGATGAGAATGGTGTTGAAACTTTAAAGGAAAATACGGGCAAGGCTACGGTAACCGTGCTCAAGGGTATGACTCCGTTCTCACTGCTAAAGACCCAGGAATGGAAGCAGTCGTATACCGACAATGACAATCCTCACTTCTATGTTTTCGGCGGTGGTTACGGAAAGAACACCAGCGTTGGTTCTACTGAAGTGACGGTGAACGTGGAGGGCGACTATGGTATCTATGACGCCGAGACCGACGACGACACAGACCAGCTCGCCAAAGACCACGACAACAACTTCGGCGATACAGACAATTCTTTGTTCGACGGCGATTCTTCGACCGTCGCAAAAAAATCACGCAAGGCTCGCAAAGCGAACAAAGCCATAGCAAAAGAAAAGAGTACTATCCCCGTCTTCGACAACACAAAGGGTATTCCTAACTTCACTATCCTCGGTGTTATGGGTGGTGGTTACTCGGGCATCGTGAACGGAGATACAAAGGTAACAGTGGACGGACAGACTTTCCTGCACCGTGTCTACGGCGGTGGCTTCGGCGACCCGGAGTCGGTGGAGAACAACACCACGGGACAGGTGAAAGGAAATACCGAAGTGTATGTACAGGGAGCAAAGACCTACGGCGACGTGTTCGGTGGCGGTGCTGGCGTGGCGCCAAAGACCGCCGACGGTATTCACTTTACGGATGTGGCTCGCGTAATCGGTACTACAAAGGTGGAAGTGTCTGACGATGCCAACGTGTACGGCAAGGTGTTCGGTGGCGGTGATATGGCTAATGTCGGTGAAAAAACTACTCAAGATTATTCCATTGCAGCATCAAGCGTTTCTACGCTCGACGAGAATAACAATGGTGCCTTCCTTGGCTATGAGGCTAAAGACTACCGATCTTTCGTGAACATCATCGGCGGTAATGTCTACGGCGAAGTGTTCGGCGGTGGTAAAGGTCTTACAAAGGCTAAGGCTACAGAATACTATAATGTGGGACGCATAAACGGAAACACTCTCGTGCATGTTACCGACAGCAAGCCTGGTGCAGACTTTGATGATGCTGACAACATAAAGCCTTACGTTTGGAACCGTATCTATGGCGGATGCGCCTACGGCACGGTGGACGGCAATACGCTCGTTCATATCGAGGGCGGTATGCTCGGACTTAACATATTCGGTGGCGGCTATGGCGACGTAAAAATCAATTCCGACAAAAAAGAGAACGACCAGACATCTGGCGCTTCTACCTCAATGGATATACTGCAACAAGTGCTCGGCAAAAAAGATACTGAAGGCAACGGTACTTATGCAAACATCCTTGGCAACACCAAGGTGCAAATCGACGGCGGCTCATGGATATGGAACCAGATTGCCGATATCAACGGCAACAAGCTGAAGTGGACGGCAGCTGACGAGGAAAACGGAAAGGTTTGTGATGACTATATCGAATTCCGAAAGATTGCATTTGCAATGCAGGATGCCTCTACGGCCGACAATGCCACGCTGATGAAGCTGAAAAACATAATACAGAAAATCAGTACGGACAAGAGCACTAAGGAGTTCTTTGACATTAAAACTTTATCGTTCAAAAAGAATCATAATATCTTCGGTGGCGGTAACCGTGCTTGTTATGTGGGTACATACACAAACTCTTCTGCCGACAACATGCTATCAGAGGCACCGGTTAACGGAACTGGAGAGGCTGAGGTTGTGATTAACCACTCTCCGCTTACCGACATCCCCGACAGCAAAGGCAATCTCATCAGTCTGCTCGACAACACCACGCTGCAAGGTTTCTGCTGGGTTCTTGCAAACAGCAATACGGCGCATCCGCAGTTCTCGGTGTTCGGTGCAGGATATGGTGCCAACACCAAGGTGGGCAATGCTTATGTATATATGCAGCCGGGTGCACGCAGCAACACTGAAGGTACCGATGCCATTGCCATCGACGGAAAGAAGATGCGCTACCTGAACCAGCACACTGACGGCGAAAGATACAGGACGTTTGTTAACAGACTGGCTGACGACTTCCTAAAGATTTCAAAGGATGACAAGAAACTCTATTACGGTAGTGCCGACGGTACAGACAACGATCCTAAGACTTACCAGCGCTACCGTACAAGTCGCATGGCTTGGGAGCTCGGTGTGCCTAACAGCACATTCTTCGAAATTCATGGTGGTGGCTTCTCCGGATATGTTGTAGGCAATACCTATGTGGAGACTGACTGTCAGCTTACTTGCCGTAACATCTATGGCGCAGGTCTCGGTCATGTGCCTTACGGAGATATAATTGAAGGAACGAAATATGACTTCGGTAGTATCGGAGGTAATTCCAAGGTGTTTGTAAAATCCGGCTACGTGGCAAGGAATGTCTATGGTGGTGGCGCCGGCATTGAATCTGTACGGGTAAGCGCGCAGAGCATTGTGGATTTCGAAGCAAAGTCGGGAGAGATTGTTGACTTCCCCGACATGGCTCGCGTAAACAAGAAAGCAGAAGTCAATGTCTATGGCGAGGATATCGAAAGTACAAACAGTATCATCGACCGCACACAGATTTTCGGCAGCGTGTATGGCGGTGGCGACGTGGCTAACGTGGGTACCGAGGACATGAAGGCTGAGGCTCAGCAGATTGGGCACGAGGCTTATTTCACACCACAAAACTACACCTCGCTCGTTAATATCCGCGGCGGTGCCATCTTCTCGCAGATTTTCGCCGGAGGAAACGGACGAAAAGCATCTCAGTGTAACGACTACACAAAACTGGGAAGTATATACGGTAACTCGTGCATCGTTATCGACCGTCCTGCACCAGGAATGACTTATCCTTATTATGACGAGGAAAAAGGGGAATGGAAAAATCCTTCTGACGGAAACATGCAGCATCCGGGAACCGGAGTAAACGAAAAAATCATTCCGCATATCTTCAACCGAATTTATGGCGGATGCGAAAACGGTACTATATACGGCAACACTATCATATCTATAAACGATGGGTACTTAGGTCACAACATCTTCGGCGGTGGCTGGGGCAGCTGCGACACGCTCACTGTGGACAACACAGAGGTCGTTGAAACAACATCGGCTGACGTTACCGGAAACACAAACATGCTTATTGTGGGCGGACAGGTGTTGCTTACTTCTTATTGGAACCCTGACAAACGTTTCTGGGAACCATCAACAATTATCGGCGACAAGATTTATTCTCCTCAATACAATCCTTCGGCACGTAAATTCCACATCAACCACAATATCTATGGTGGCGGAAATGCGGCATGTGTCGTTGGCGAGAAAGACAGCGACGGCAAGACCGTGGAGAACAGCGGCAACACTTATCTCACAATGGTAAGAGGACTGCTCTACGACACGACAGAAGTATTGTCTGGACAGACAAACGACAAGAAGTTCTTTGAGCGCGACGAATGGAAAGAGGTTTACGAGAAGGTTGGTTCTCCTCACTTCGGTATCTTCGGTGGAGGATATGGCGAGAACACAACAATCCTTGCCGATACCCACGTGAATGTTCAGATGCAGGGCCATGGTTCGATCAAAGATTTTGGAGATCTTGAGAAAGGCAATGAATACAAACACTTCCTCAGTGGCTATTCCGTAATGGATATCGTTGGTGGTGGCTATGCTGGAAAGGTTGTGGGCAATACTCATATCCTTGGTGGCGGAGGCGTATTCTGCCGACGTATGTTCGGCGGAGGCTTCTACAATTCTGTAAGTTCAACTAACGTTGAAGTAAAAGCTATAGACTGCCACGACATCTTCGGTGGCGGACTGATGGGCGACGTGGAGAAGAATACTTCTGTAACCATAGGTTACCAAAAAGACGAAACTCCGGAAAACGGTTTCTCAAACAAGGACATATTTATTCACGGGGATGTGTATGGTGGTAATGATGTGTCGGGATATGTAAATGTTGTTCTCGATACACAGGGTTACTTTGCCGACAACGAAGGAAATGGTACAGCCATAAACATATACGGAGGAAAGATTGACGGCAACGTGTATGGCGCCGGAAATGGCGACTATTTGTATGCTCTCGACCAGAAAGGACATACTCAGGTTACGGTGAACGAACACTATCCTCTTAATCCTAAAGACCCGAACTCCGAAACGGAGCCTTTGGTTTATACCGTGCCTATGCGCGAGACTATGCCTTCGTACAAGGCAGCGAGCGATGCTGCAAAAATTGTGAACATAAACTCTTGGCGTCCGCTTACAAACAAGGTGGTTATAAACATAAAGGGCAACAGCGAAAGCGACCGCGTGGTCATTAAGGGAGAGGTGTATGGCGGAGGTAACTCTGCCACAGTACAGAAAGTGCAGAAAGTGCAGAAAAGAAATGTAAAGGCAAGTGCCAACGAAGGTTTCATAAGGTTTAATATCGGCAGCCACGTGAATATCAAGAGCATGTTCATGGGATGCAACGGTGATGCGCTATTTACTACTTCTGAAGACAACAACTTCATGAATAAGTTTCAGAAACTGAATGGTGATATCGATGACTATTCCAAGGAGCTTAACCTCGGCGACACTATCGACTGGAAGAACGACCCGTCGAACAAGGGTATCAGTACGCTGTATCTCTCTACTAAAAACGACGACCGTCCTACGGTCTACCCTCACCTTCTCGACTTGTATTTCCAGCCAGTAGAAACCGACATTCAAGCTTCTTTGACTTGGGCTACTGATTTGTCAGACTGTACCATCGGTACATTCTGTTGCGGAGGTAACCGCGGAAACATGAACGTGTATCCTGATGCCGACGGCAACGCCTTTGAATATACATTCCCTGAAGGTCTGACCATTATCGACAAGATAGTTGGCGGATGTAACAACGCAAACTACGACTACAAAGGCAAAGTGAGCCATGAAGGCGGATATCTGCTCGGACTGGCTCACTCCGTTAAACCATTTATAAAACTCAATATAAAGAACAAATTCAATCCCTACAATAAAAACGGGGCATACTATGGCGGTAATGTTTATGGCGGATGCTATAAGACAGGAACTGTGAGGGGCGACATCAGCATCAATCTCGTTAGCGATATGCTGGATGGAAAATCAAAGGAGATGCTTGAGAAATCAAACGAACTTATATCTACTACTCCTGAATATTCTGCCCTCAACGTTTATGGTGCCGGCTATGGTATGGAGAGCTATGTTTACGGGAATACGAATATTAGCGTTGCCGACGGAATTATATGTGATGTTCCATCAACAAGCGATGATGGCGTTTTCAACCATTCCGGAACTTCTGCCAACTTCGTTTATGGAGGTGGCCAGCAAGGAAACGTGATTGGAATGACAAACGTGGATATTTACAACGGGCATATTTTCAAGGCTGTAACCGGTGGATCGTATTCCGGTTATGTGTGGGGTTCTACACAGGTAAAGGTGGGCTACCCTAAATATTACAAGGTTCATCCGGACAACTATCAGAGCGGACGATACATCTTAGCCCGTGCTGACAAGAACAATCAGTATATCGACCGCGAAGGAAAAACTAAGGATGGCGCACTACGTACAGACCTCGCTTCGGAAACTATCAAGCAAAGCATCAACCTCATTACGGATGATATTATCTCGCAGGCTGTCTACGAGGATATCGTGGCAAAATACGATAGCATAAGCAACAGGGAAATAGACATCACAAATGAAAAAAGCAAATATTTCCAGGAAATCCCGGCTGCTACACCTTCCGTGGGTTGGAATAATATCAACATCCAGATTGGCGAGGCAGTTTATGGTGGAGGATATTCCGTAGGTCAGGGTACTTCGGTGTTGGCTAATGCTACAACGGTGTTGAAGTTCACTCCGAAGTATAATATCGACAATGCGTTTACGACAAACGACAAGCATATTGAGGAACTGAAGAATCTGCCTGGCGGAACGACTGCCGGTTTCGGCGGCAACACCACTGTGCTCGTTGGCGACCGCACTACATCAAGCGAAGCATCCTCGTCCGATGCTTCTACCGACCGCGACCATATCACTATTTCTCATCAGAACATGAAGGTTGTAACTCTTGCCGATGGTACAGACCTCTATGGTTACTACTATAAGGACAAGAGCAATAACTATCGTTATATCTCTGTCCAAGATACTTACTTCTACGGCAAAGGGCATACTCATCCTGACGAGCAGAATGTTTACGACGACAACTTCTATCAATACGACAGCGAGGGCGGTATCTTCGGCGATGGTCACCAGTCGTATGCCCAGGGCTTCCGCAGTGCCGACCTTACAGGATATGGCTTTGCAGGAAGTACGGTGACTAGTTCTAAGATTATCAACACCTTCCAGCGTCTGGACATCCTGCGTCTGGAGGACAATTGCTTCAACGTTCTCGGTGCACGCGACTATGCCACAAACGCCACGAACAAGACTCCGTATTCTATCGCACGTGTGGGTGAAATCCAAATGCATGCAGTGAACGTTGAGTATGACACTGATGGAAAGCTACAGAAGAAGAACATTAAGCGTGCACGCAACTACATGGGACTTGCAAACAATATCCACTATGTGGGTGCCATCACATCTGATGTCGTGTTCAACAACGAGATGTGGCGTGACAGCACTGGCTTAGTACCAACATCTGGCGCATTTGTCGGAAAGACTTACCAGCAGGTTAAGCAATACTATATCGATGATTATTTTAAGGGCACAAACAATCCTGACAAGAAGGGAATAGTTTCTTTCTTCCAAATGAGAAACGACGGTACGTCTAAGAATATGATTGGTATTGCTTCCGGCTATGCCCTCAAGATTCAGGGCGTACAGGAAACTTATGACACTAACCACAAGGTGGAGGACAATATTTACTACGGTCCGGTATATGGTGTTATCGAGATGAACCTTATCGACGTTCGTCCTGACGAGGGTGGCGGATATGTGTATGCTGACAACGTGCATAAACGCAGCAACGACAGCAAGTCTGATTTCCTTGAGACTACCGGTAACTTCGTGTTCCCATACACAGCGAAAGAGGGGCATTTCATAGTAGACGACTGTTTCCCTACAGGTTATGTAAACTTGAAAACTGACGACCCTGATACGAAGGAGGATGTTCACTACTGGTATGTAACCGGTTTCAACTATTACTATAACGCTCATATCACTGGCTATACGTATAAAGACCACCTAACGTTCAATAGCGACAACTCCGACGGTCTTACAGTTCTGTCGGGTCTTATCGCTGGACAGGAAGTTGAGGTATTTAATTGGAAGATGCGTAGTGGACACAAGAACAACAAGGATGAATATTCTTGCGACCTTGAAAACCGCAACTACAGTGACGACGCTAAAGATATTGACAATAACCCTGTAAAGGGGCATTACTCGCTGTATCTTGGTGCTGCCAAAGAAAATACCTATTCTGACCCAGTAAAGGTTAAGGATAAAAATGAGAGGGGATTTGCCGTTAAGTTGCCAATGAACGAGGACAACACTGGTTCAATAACTTATATTAACAAGACATTGCCTTCAAGCTTGGTTGACGATGCCAAGATTACATTCCAGTTGAGGGACAGCGTGAATAACACGACATCTGACTATTTCGCCAAGCATCTGGCAGAGAAGTGTCAGGCTACTCTCGTGCTCAAGGCTCCTGCTTTGAAAAAGGTAAAGAATGAAGACGGCACAGAGATAGTTGAACAAATAATCAGCAATATTGGTGCTTCGGTATTCTATACGAAAGACGGAAATGATTACGTTCCAGTTGAGTCTGGTCACAATAATCATCTTCAGGAAGGCATTACTTATTATATCAAGAATGGCATTGCCGAAGAGTTTACTCCTGTCGATCCAAATGAAATCTATTTGAGAGATGATAAGGAGGAAAGCGGCTATAAAAGGGTTAAGATCACGGATGTTGACGTTGACGAACCTGTATATTATTGTGCTGTTCCACGTTACTACACCTATACCGTCTACCTCACTATAGAATACGTCCTGGGGCCTACTATCGAGGGTAACATCACTATCGAGAACTGTGCTCTCCCTGGCGAAATGATTCGCATTAAGAAAAATGAGGTAAGCATCAAGGGCGACCAGTCGTTCTCTGCCAACGGATACTATTGGCGCATCGGAAGATGCAAGAAGGACGATAAAGGAAAACTGTCGTTCGTGGATGATACAGACTGGCAAGTTGGTAATGTGGCCGAAGGCTACGACTCCTACAAGCAAGGCGAGAAGGAAGGGTTTGGCGTATTCAAGGATTGCTTCTACGACAAGACCGAGGACTACCTCGACATCCCGGCATACTATTATCTGAACGGATATGGAGTACAACTCGGCATCACGATGAATGGTCTTGACAAGATTTTCCCTGTTGATATGCAACCGTCAGACACTCTCGTGGTGCACAACTACCACAAGATGGATCCGGGACAGACTGGAGTACATCTGCAACTTGAAAAAGCTATAGCAAGGGCTCATACCGAAAAAGACTTTGCCGAACCACGCATATACATCTCCGACCAGAAAGACCTGACAGCTTTCATAAACTTTGTTGATACAATAGGAACTGGCAAAGACGGCGGTTATGTAAAAGACGACAAAGAATATGTTAAGCTCGGTGCAAAGAAGACCGGTGATATATGGGAGCCAGCATTATACGAAGTGCCGCGATATGGAGCAAACGCCCAGTTTATCATACAGAATGATATGAATATAGCAACAGATTACGACGGCACAAGTCATACAGACTTTGCCGGAACTGCCCATGGCAATGGTCATGTAATAAGCGGACTGAAATCTGGTCGCTGCCTGTTCAACAGCATTTCTGGTAATGTATACAACTTAGGTCTTACATCCGGGAAAATATCCAACATGCAGTCTGTAGACGGAAAGATAAAAAACTATCATTGCTGTTATGAATACAGCCCTGTTACTATCGGCAACACCTCGATTCCTGTTGTTTACCGCATGGACGGAACTCTAAATACCGACTACACAGCTGCAGATTTCCGTTCCGGTAGAGTGGCATACGACCTGAACGAGTATTATCTGCGTGCACGCTACAGCAACAATAAGACAAACAAGGAGGATATGACTGCGCTGAAATATTTGTATGACTATTATGAGAATGGCGACTACCAGTATGCTCACCGATCTGATAACATCACAGGCAGAGTGACAGGTATAACTTATCTGCGCATAGGTAAAGACAGCGACCTACCTAACTACGGCCAGGCTGCTACTCGCCACGACCAGAGCCACAAGATTGACAAGGCAAGACAGGTATCCTCGTCCGACGGAGTTTCAACGCCCGTTGTCTACGAACCCCTGTTCAACGATAACCATGAGGAGGGGGCAAAGGAAGAGATGAATGACTTCCTCTTCTGGGGGCAGTCGCTTCAGTCTACCCCTGCCAACACTCCTACAACTATAGGTTATCAGCAGTATAAGGATAATGTGTATGCACATCAATTGAACTACATGACGAACCGCGTGTACCGCACGGCTGGATATTACGGCAATACGAAGCTTGATGCATTCCACTATAATGCATACAATTACGGAGGAAGCAACATGGACACCTACGTTCATGATACAAAGACTACGGCTATCGACTTCACGTGTCAAAATGATTTGAGTAGAGCTGTTGGCATGACAGAGAATACAAATAGAGCCAATGCCATATTCTATCCGCCGGTGGACGACAATGCCATGGTTTTCCATGGATTGAATGTCAAAGAAGGTGTTACACAAAATCTCTTGGTATATACTGCAGGAAACAGCAGTGACGACGACAATGACACTGAGGCTTATGACATTGCCTACAAAACTCTTGCCTACAACGAAAAGACGAAGGAGGCGATTATCAGCGGACATCATATCGTGGAGGATGAAGAGAACAACTTCTCTACTACCCTACTCCACCTCGTGGAGCGTGCTTCTGACGACAACAACAGCGAAGGAGAGACCTGCGAGAACAACGACTTCTGTGCTCCGATCGCCTTCTCGGTGACAAACCGCGCCTGGTACACACGTAAGCCTCTAAACTATGCAGAGGATAAAACCGGAGCATGGGAGGGTATCTGTCTGCCGTTTACGGTAAACAAGGCGGAGACTTCTCTCAATGGCGAGATTACCCATTTCTATGGCACGCCTGGCGAAGGTGAAATTGCTGACCCAGTAACAAACATCCACACTCTGCACCATGAATATTGGCTGCGAGGACTAGTGGACGTTAAAACAGAAAGCGGCAAGGCCACTGCTACCTATCAGCGACCGGGGGCTGCCGGCAGCACTGCCGACGGAACGTCAATCACCAATGGAGGCTCACCGCTCTTCGCCCCTGTAGATAAGGATGGTAAATCTCTGTGCGAAGCCGTTTCCTACGTATTCGACAATCCGTTCTTTATCAACAATTACGGTGATCGCCTGTATAATAAAACGGACAATCCTTACTACGCTGACTCTCACACTTACAGCGACTATCTGCTGCAGGTTGCCAACGTGCCGTACATCGTGAGGTTCCCTGGAGAACAGTACTACGAGTTCGATCTCTCAAGTGCATTCTACAACAACATCACGGCAAAGAAGGTTGCGGCACAAACCGTTACATTCAATGCATACGGGCCGGAGAACGAAAATGCCGGCAAATATGGTACAGGCGAGATTAATATCCCTGTAACTTCGGCAAAGGACATGGCAACTACAACCGATAACGGTTTCTCTCATCATGGCGTGTATGTTGCAACAAATGTGGCAAGTCAGGAGATATACGGAATGAACGCCGATGGTACAGCTTTCGACGATGCCTCTACCCTATCCACCGTCATGCCGTTCCGAACATATATGACAATGGCTGCCTCTAGAGCCAAGACTCGCTCTGCCGTGCCATCGGTTATCAATATTGCCGAACCTGCAGGCATAGACAAGATTTCTCCAGACTTGGACAGCAATGATGAGGATAGCGATAATGCAAATAGCTTCAGCGTTCGTCCTATCGGCAACCATCGTGTTAGCATAGAGAGCACGCAAGCAATGCTGCTCGATGTCTATACTGCCGCCGGTCAGCTATTCCGCAAGCTCGACATTCAGCCGGGCACCGCTACATATAGCGGTTTCCCGTCTGGTTTGTATATCTTCGGCAAGACAAAGGTAGCAGTTGAATAAATAAGGAATAAAAACTTGTGCTTCGGCGTTTCCACGCCGTTGCCCTTTAAAAAAGGAAATAACATGGCAACGCCCAATAATCCCCCTGTACACAAGCGCCCCGAGTATATCGAGGGCATAGGTTGGCGCTATCCTATTGAACATCGTATGACGCGCTGGCCACAATGGAAAGATAGCCATAAACCTGGCACATATATGTTCACTCTCAACATCAACGGTGGACAGAAAGTGCTTGGCAGTCTTGCCGGCACAAGCAGTGCTGTCTATAAGTGGATGAAAGAACACCCTGAAGAAGTAACGGCATCAAGCAGCGATGCTTTATACTATCGACATGCCCTGTTGGGAACAAGGGCAATGCCCTTTGTTTTGCCGGAGAAAGCAGGAAGCAGCTGCTATCTGCAGCAGCATGCGTCAGGCGTTGAAACGCTGACACATAAGGATGGTGCGAATAATAATGATAATAATGTTGTATCCTCGTGTGCCAGTGTTCCAGCATACTCGTGTGGCAGCGTTCCCACGCCTGCCACACCCAGCAACAAGCCCCGCACTCACTTCCCCCTCGAAGCCCTGTCGCAGCCCGATGCTCCCCACATCATTCTCAGCCCCTTGGGAGAAAGGGTAAAAGAATGTTTGGAAAACATGCCACATGCCATTCCACAGATTGATTTAGTATGTTATGCCATAATGCCTAACCATATTCATTTTATTGTGGCTGTTAGGAGCAAGATGCAACGCAGCATAAAAATGATAATTCGTTCCTTTATGAGTATGACATCAAATATTATGCACAGGATGATAAAGGAAGGGACAGTAAAATGGAGTAACGAAAATACCGTATCGCAAAAAGACAGAGGCGACAAAGATGCACCTTTATGGAAACCTGGAAGTTGTGTCGGCATCTGCCAAACCTACCAAAAACTCCACACCCGCATCGGCTACGTCCTCGAGAACCCGTCCTTCAGCATCCTCGAAAGCGAACGCCCTTATTTCATGGAGCGCACCATGCGGCTCACCATAGCCAGCAGAGAATACTGTACCTATGGCAACATCCTCCTCTTGAAGGAGCCAGACCGCATGCAAGTGTTCTGCCATAGGAAGCACTCTATAACAAACGAGCCTTACCATTTGACTCAGGATTTTTTGAATGAGAAACAAGTCATTCTTGATGCCTCTGCCAATGGTGTAGTAATAGTTACTTCTGGTATCTCTCCTGGTGAACAAGACCTCATGTGGACAGTACTAAAAGGTGGCGGAAACGTCATTAATATACAGAAGGATGAAATACCAATTAACGACAAATGGCATCCTGACAAGGAGCGTCGGCTTTACTGTTCGCAAGGCAATCTTCTCGTTCTCTCCGTCAAGGATCTCCCCCATCAGACCTTCCACGATAGATGGGGATACAAAATCCCGATGGACACTAAATATGCCAAGTTCCATTTGCTCAACTTCGTGGCGGAGGAGATTTGCAGGGAAGGTATTGAGCATGAAGTGAGAATGGCGATATAAAAAGAGAAACTATTTACACAACGATATATAAACAATGAAATAAAAAACTCTCGATATATGAAAACTAACAACAAGACATTTAGCAAAGAGTTACTACATACCGTCATGATGATAATCTTGATGGGATGGACGAATGTGGCGTGGGCGGGAAGTGACCCGATAGTGGCGAAGTGGGACTTTGCTAATAGCAAGGGTGCTAATATAAAAATTGAAAAGAAAACAGGTGAACTGGCAGCTTTTGAAATGACTCCTACAGATGCTACACCAATAGAACTGTATATAGATGCAAGTTCTGGAAAGTTTGATTATCAGACAACCAAGAAACGTGTTCAATTTAACAAGGTAACAATCGTTAGAGTTCCTGTTGTTTCCACAAAAGATGTTGTTGAAGTAAAGACTACAAAACCTACAGACTCTAGTAGACCGTCAAAATTCATTACTATTGGCGGGAATGAAGCAACAGAGGAAACAACATCATATAGAGCCAAAGCTTCAGACGTAGAACAAGGATATGTAGAAATAAAAGCTGTCGGGATTGATGGTTCCTCCACGACGAATACTTATCTCTATTATCTCTCCGTAACCCAGTATCCTCCTGTCTACGAGGAGAAGTGTTTGTATTCTACGGATTTTCAGGATTGGAACAACGTCAGTTCAAAAGATACAGAACAGGAAGTAAACAAGAATCAAAGCGGTTTGGCACTGACTACAATCGATGGACAACCGCTGTCGGTTTATCTCCGAAATACTTCTGTAAAATATGATGGGCATAAAGATGATAAACCTGCTTGGTATAATAATGAAGGACGAGACTTTACCGTTACCGATGGTTGGATGTTATCTGACAAAAAAGAGAATGCTTACGCAAGAATCTCCGAATTGAAGAACGTTACAAAGATTATATATATACAGACAGCAACAGGTAACGACCGAGGCTGGGGACTAAAGGTTAAAGGTAAGGACGATGCAGACTGGAGAATCATTTATGATACATACATAAATAATACACCTACGATAAATAATGCAACCGGAAACAGTAATGGTCAGAAGGTAGAAATAACAAAAGACACAGATGGCAATCCGCTCAATCTTACGGACGTTCAACTTATGTTCTACAGCCTTAATTCAGGTCAGAACGCATATATGGAGTCTTTTGAAATCTACGGCAACGTGGAAGTAAAGGAGGATGTGAATATCACCTATTACGACACCGATGGTACGACAGTGCTTGACAAGGAAACTGTATCGGCAAGCGAACCGCTTACGTTCATGGAGGGCATCGAGGATATGGTGACCGTTCCAAGCGGACAGAAATTCCGCGGATGGTTCGACGGCTCGGGGGCGAATGCCGAGAAAGTGCTTGAGGGATCAGAACTGTCGGTAGACCTCAGCCTCTTTGCCAAGGCAACACCAATAGAGGAGGCCACCGACGGCAGCTACTATGAATACGATATGACGAAAAGGAATTTCTATCAAGAAGACCATGAACTGATAGATATAGCTGGCGGCGTATGGCACGACAACAAGCACGGCTGGAGCTTCAGCAAGGGCGGTACGATAAGACTGCAAGTGGCAGGCAAAGCCCATATCGACATGACGCTCTGCAACCAGAGCAAAGACGGCACGATAAGCGTTACCGACGGAAATGGCAATGATATAACCAATTTTGAATCAAAAGCCGCTACCGATGCCACAGTGCAAGGTATAGACTATACAGAAGGCACACCGACAACACTCACTATCAATATTCCAGCCGGAGCTTATATCCACGGACTGAACTTGTTCAACTTCGTGCCCGTATACCTTACCTTCGACTGTTCCGACAAGAATATACAAGGTACAGGACCAGACCCAATACTGTGTGAAGCCCTGACAGGTAAGGCAACAATGCCAGACCATACCCTTCTCTACCGCAAGGGATGGACCTTCAAGGGATGGACCGACGGTACAAATGTGTATAAATCCGGACAGGAATATGTATTCACCAAGAGCGTTACGCTAAAGCCCAAGATGGAGCTAAACGACATCGAACTGACCGATACCTACAAGCCAATCAAGGTGGTATGGCCATTCGACCATAGGGAAGCACCGGTAATAAATATCACTTCGAGCAGTACGGTAAAGACTCTGCCATACACCAAGACAGTGAAAGTTGAAGGCGAAGAGTATGATGTGACGATGGTGATAGATGCCACGAACGGAAAGATAGTCAATAACGACAGTCGTATCAACGACTTGAACAACGGGTCGAAAGGAGCCCAGGTAAACAACAAGACGCAGTTCACCATTCCTGCCGTTTACGGCATGACCGTCACCATACATGCATCAGACAAGATTGACGGCACATCGTCGAACAACGAGACATTCTTCGATAAAGATCCGGCATATGATGCAATAATACAGATTAGCGACGCTAACGGATATTCACTGAAAAACGGTACGGACAACGAGGACATATCCATCTCGTCAGACTATAAGACCCTCACCTTTACATATAAGGGCGACGCCAAGGAGGCTGTGATATTTATCGAGAAATCCGGTTCAAACAACCAATGGGGATTCTACAACGACATCACCGTAACCTATCCCGTGTTGCCGAGCATAGACTTTATGTATATCATATCCAATATGAACCACGATAAGTATCCTAACGAGCGACCGATAAACGCCGGTAGAGCCACGGTTACTCTAAAGGACGCAGGAACGTCTCGCGACAATATCGGAATAAGGTATAAAAAGGGCGACGTGGTGAACATCAATGTGAAACCATACTACGGATACGAGTTTGACAACATAACAATCAACGGGACAACATATCAGTCGGACAACTTCGACTACACTGTTGTTGCCGAAAACAATATGGTGACAGTATCTTTCATGCGAAAGGAACTGCACAAAGTTACGGTAAAGTCTTCGGACATAACACTCGGTACAGTGTCTCTCTCTCCAAAATACGATAACTTCTATCAGGAAACACGCAATGAAGACGGTAAGTTGGTACTGATTGAGAGCTGGTTTGAGGAAGGAACAGAGGTCAACGTAACTGCTTCGGCTGTGAGAAACTATATGCTGAACTATTGGGCAGAAGACGGCAACAATGTTTCAAGCACAAACCCATACACCTTCACGACAGGAGCCACCGACAAGACCCTGACTGCCCACTTTACTCTTGGAAACAGGGGCTCGGTGATATTCAAGATACCGGAGGGAACGGTAAACGCCGCATCCGACAATTACAAAGGTTCATACAGTATCACCCCCGACGAGCAGAGAAACGTGCGCTCGTTCGCAATACCTACAAACTATACATTCTATAAAAACGACGACGCTGCCGACTACGGCTCGACCCTGCAATACTGGACAGTGGAAGGCAGCGACGGGCAAGACCACTACGAACTGGGACAGCTGTATTCATTCAAGACCCCCAACGAGACAATTACCCTCGTGCCGGTGTTCAAGCCAAACCCGGCATCATATACCAATCGCATGAGCAATGCCGTGTTGCGCTTCGACTTTGCCCGTGAGATACAGGAATACAACGACCCTATACGCAATGAACACCACAATGTATGCGCCCAGGAAGTGAATATAGGAAATAACGAAAAGCCGTTCTGGACGGCCCAGGCACATATCGAGGTTATCGAGGGAGGTGAAGACAAATCCCACGACCGCGACGTGGCACTATGGTGTGACACGGGCAGCAAGGGATATATCCGCAATACTGATCTCGACAACTGGTGTGCCTTCGGACCGGGCACCACGCTATGGGTACCGGCAGGAACAGGAACGAAAATATCGATGTTGACATACGCCAAGATTACGACTACGACTTTCGACGGCGTTGTGCCGACACTCGACGAGGAGCGCACACAGCAGGAGCGTGAGAAGGCTGGCAACAACAAGATGTATGTATACACATACACCACTACAAGTTCTGCCGACCGCGTGGCTATATGCATCGGCGACGATTACTCGTACTACAAGTGGCTGGAACTTAACATTCAGCCTGCCAACCTCGTGAATCTGCATACAAGCGTAAACAGCGAGACACGAGGAGTTGTCAGCAAGATAGAGTCGACATCCGGCACGGAGGTGAAGGAATTGGAAGATGGCGGTCATGCCTTCCATCAAGGCGACCGCATACTGCTCACACTAAACCGCAAGTTCGGCTATCAACTCGACAAAATTGTAGACCCTGCCAAGACTGATGCCAACGGCGAACCACTCGCCGTACTGAAGATGAACTACGACGACGGCACGGTGGACATGGTGGGACTTGGCGACGTTTCCACCACAACTAAGGTAAACAAGAACGCCGACGGCTGCTCATGGGGCGACGCAGACAACACGGTGTTCCTGTTGAGAGAAGTGAAGCCTACGGCACAAGAGACCGCCGACAGCTTGCGCACCCGCTATGAAATAGAATTCAACATCACGTCCCACCGAAACCTGGAAGTGTATTTCAAAGAGAAAGACACCTATTATATTACATACAATGCCGGAGATCTTGCAACGGGAACGGCTCCCGAAGCAGCATGGCTGGAGGAAGGCGACACTTACACCATTCCGCGCAACCAGACACTGTACTATGAGGGAAACACCCTGGACCACTGGATTGACGATGACGGCAATACATATAATATAGGTTACGACTATTCGGCCAAGGCCACCGACCTGCGACTGTTCCCCGTGTTTGTGCCGAACCCGTTCAATATCCTTGACCTTACGGATGAATGTACGGCAACATGGTATCTGGATAAGGATGAAGGTGCACCGACTATCAACTATGAGGGAACGGCAGGAATCCTTGTCACCCAGCTAACGAACAAGGCGGGTGAGAGCATCGATATGAAAGTGCGCCTCGACGCAACGAAAGGCGGAAAGTTCAACAATACCGATGCAAACAGAACAGAACGTATACAGATTAACGGCCAGTCAATAATAGAAATACCAGTCACTCCGAAGTGTGTGGTGAAATGGGTCGCTACCGCAGACATATCGAAATTGAGCATAGCCGGAAAAGTCGTTACGCCTACCGGTACGCAGAAGCGCGAGGTAGAGGCCGAATGTGCCGGCGACAAGTCTATCGACCAGATTCTCTTCCTCGAAGGTATCTACAGCAAGAACTTCAGTATAACATACAAGCCACAGACCGCCACGAAAGCCACGATAGAAAGTCTGACATGCAACGGAGAGACATACTCTGCCGCACAGATTGCCGCACAGATGGCTGCCGACAATCACGTTACTTTCCATGTGTCGCCATGGGAAACAGACGAGAAGATACCTGCCGTAGAAGGTACAGCCACAGAAAACGGAACGGTGACGGTAACAGAGGCCACCATATTTACCAAGACATGCGCTGCTACGGTGCGCACCGCCAGCGGTATCATTGTAGAGACATATCCTATAGAGTTTGTGTTTAATACCCCGGAAGCCGGCAACACCCCACAGTTCGTAAAGATTACGGTGAACGGCACGGATTATACCGATACATCAAACGAAATCTTTGATGTGCCTCAGAGCGGACTTATAAAGGTGGAATTCAACCGCACGATGGAAGCTACAACCATCAACAGTCCGGAATACAACATCACGAGTACCGCCAAGTCTGGCAAGACCCTCGAATTCAAATATTGGGATGTACCAAAGGGCCGCACCGTGGTGCTCAACATTCCTCATGAGGCAGGTTTGTTCAAGGATATCTACGGCATGGCATGCCAGCAGAATTTAAATCTGACCCTGCATATCATTGACGACAAAGACTACTATCATCACCACCAGTTTGATTTTGTTGTGGGAATCGACGGCGATATGGACGAGGCAATCAAGGCTGCCAACGGCGAAGCTACGGACAAGAAATACAACAACACGAAGGAGAACAACCACCGCTACTTTATCTTCGTGCCCGACGGTGAATGGGAACTGACCGGAAACTCCACGATATCCTGCCCGACAACAGGCGACCTCGTGCCAAAAGACGAGGCTGGCAAGGTGCGTCCCGACATGAACGGACAGAACAACCACATGACAATCGTGAAGAAACCTAACGTGTCGATTGTAGGACAGAGCAAAGACGGCACCATGATATACAATCACCCGATAGTGGAGGGTATCAGCTATGCCGCCACATTGAATACCGACAAAACAGCTACCGACTTCTATGCCGAAGACCTTACACTTGAGAACAGGTTCAACTACTTCGGCTCCATGTCAGGACAAGGCACCGGCGGAGCCGGACGTGCCGCAGCCTTCCTCGACCGCGGCAACAGGACAATAATGAAGAGCATCGCCCTGAAGAGCTGGCAAGATACCTATTATTCAAACAACGCCAACAGCGACTACCGCGGCTATTTCGAGAGCAGCGACCTGTATGGAGTGGTCGACTGGCTCTGCGGAAACGGTAATATATGGTATGAGAAATGCAACATCATCGTTCGCGACCGAACGGGAAACAACATCGCAGCCCCGTCTACAGAGGAAACCCAAGACTTCGGCTATGTGTTCAACAACTGCACTATAAAACCCGAAGACGAGAACCCGACACAGCTGAAGGGTAACGACTGGACGCTGGCACGACCATGGAACAAATCGCCGGCCTGCACCTTCCTAAACACCAGGATGTACACGCAGCCACGAACCTACGGATGGAACAAGATGACGACGGAACTGGTTGTGCGCTTCCATGAATACAGAAGTATGGACGGAGCCGGCAACCTCCTCTCTCTCGGTACTCGCTCGCTTGCAGCCTGCTCGCCGGCACCAGGTTCAGACGACTGTATCCTGAGCGAAGAATTGGCAACGAATTATACTATTCGAAATGCTATGGGTGGTCCCGATGCCTTCGAACCTAACGAACTCTGCAAGCAGATTGACGCCAAGTCGGGAGCTGAAGCTGATATGGATGAGAACCACGAGATGTGGGACGACCAGATAGAGCTTGACGACGACAACCTGATATGGCAGGCTCAGCCGTCGGCACTGTGCTACTTCGTGTTCAAACTCGACGAGAATACAGGCAAGTGGATTTACAAGGAGAACACCACCGACACGAGCGTGAACATCACAGGCTACGGCTCCGGCTATTACTGCGTGCGTGCCGCCAACCAGATGGGCGGACTGGGAGCTGCAACAGGGAAAATACTCTTTGAACTGCAAGACCCTTACGAACTGGAGATTAAACAGACTGGCGACTTGACCGTAGACGGTGTGCCTTACGGCTGGAGCACTATCTGCCTGCCGTTCAATGCCAAGGTGCCACAGGGAGTTACCGCTTATGCGGCTACAGCCCACGACAAAGAAACGGCAGACGAAAAAGTGACCGACCTCACGATGACGCTTACACCGGTGACGGTAATCGACAAAGAGAAGGGTTACGTGGTATATGGTCCAGAGGGCATATATCCGTTTAATCCTACTTCACGCTCATGCGATAAAGAGACTATCCTCACCGGCAACCCGACAAAGGAAGCAATTTCAAGTACGAATATAAACTGCTATGTGCTTGCAAACAAGACTTGGGGACTGGGCTTCTACAAATACACCGGAGCTACGCTGAAGGCATACAAGGCATGGCTGCCACAAGATATGGTGAGCACCAGCGGACAGAGTGCACTTGCCACAGGAACAAAGGCTATACGGCTTATTATTGGAGGCAGCACATCACCAATAGTAATCCCTACCCTATTCCGGACTACCGATGATGCCGTGTATGACTTGTCGGGCAACAGGGTTACGACGCAGGCTCCGCAGGGTATATACATATCTCGAAAGAAGGGAAAGTTTGTAAATAAATAAGGCTAAAATATTTTATAAAGGCAAAAGGGTCTTGTGACGCATATCACAAGACCCTTTTATCTTGATTTACTGAAGTTTCGGAACTTGAATTAATTTATATTAAAAAAATTCGGTTCTTCCGATATTTGGAGTGATAGTATTTATTATCGGAAGTGACAAATATATTTTTAGACGAAAACCGATAAAACACCCTCTGACAAGTAAAGCCCTCGTTCCTCGGGCTTACCAGTGTATTGGCGTATTTCCTTACGAGAACAAGTTCTCTCTCGGAAACCGCCAATACACTGGTAATGCCTTTGGCATTTTTACTTGTCAGAGGGCGATAAACATAAAAAACAAAGAGAATCATTTGCAACCTGTAGAACAGCATAACACCAAGATTTGTCAGTCTTGTTAGAGACAAGTATTGCAGTATTCTTACACACTGTTTTATTTGTTTGCCACAAGGTTTTGATTTCCTTTGTTTTTTATGTTTATCGCCCGATGTCGTTTTGCTGGGAGGCACGAAGTGGCTCTTTGTATAAGCCGAAGGCTTGCAAAACGACATCGGGGGTTTTATGGGTTTTCGTCTAAAAAGTTTGCAAGGAGATTTCCTCCGATAATAAATATTATCACTCCATATCCCGGATGAACCAAAAATTCTGTCGTAAATATCTATCTTTTAGTGTGTTAGGAGGAAATAAGAAGTTTAGAACACTTTTTTGATTGATTTTGTAAAGAAAACCGACTATTCAGAAGTCGAGCAATGCTTCTCAAGGAGGAAAGCAATGCTTTTTCGGGAGAGAAGCAATGCTTTGCTCCCCAAAAAGCTGTGCTCGGTCGGAATTTAAGAATTTTCGGGCCTTCATGGGAAAGTGTTCCAAAAGTCGGATTTTTAGAATTATGCAGGCAAATAAATAAGCAGAAACAGAAACAACAATCAAGGGGTAAAAATCAAGAAACAAACCAAATAACATAAAGATATAAAGAAAACATAACGTGGAATGATATAAATTGCAAATTCGCTTGCATTTAAACGAAAAAAATTTTAACTTTGTAAAGGAAAATAAAAAAGCTAAAAAAAAGACCTTAATATATTTCAAGACATATGACAACGATAAATATGGGTAGTCGCAAATTTTACACAAATTACAACCTTTTCATTATCCTGTTGCTTATCTTATTCAACGCAAAAAACGCATTGGCACAGGACACTGGTAACGACAACATAAAGGAAACGCTCGACTTCAATGCCGGCGAAGTGGCATACACCCTGTCGGCAGATGATTTGCCGGACGGGAGTTCTTTTGTCTGGAAAATTGACGGCAAGGAAGTAACCGACGGAATTTCTGACGGCGGCAAGACTATATCCCTCAAACTGAGCAACATTTTGCGCAAGGCGAGTGTTACGGTTACAAGCGGCGACTCGGAGACGAAAACTATAGACTTTGACATCGAACCGAAGAAATACGGCGAGGATTACGATGGCAAGCATTTCTATGCCGATGCTTTCAAATCCGGAACCGGAACGAAAGACGAGCCGTATATCATCAGCAATGATATGGAACTTGCGTTGCTTGCCCACGACGTAACCAACGGTAATGCAGAGCAGATGTATTCCGGCAAATACTTCAAGCTGTCTGCCGACATCGACCTCAACAAGGGTTTCTGGATGCCTATCGGTACTTGGAGCACCAAGACAAAACATTTCTTTGCAGGAAAGTTCGACGGCGACGGACACACCGTAAGAAATATGCATATCTCATGGACTGCCTCTGACGAGAATTCCGTTGAGGCGTCGTGGGGTCTCTTCTCCCGCTTGTATGGCAAATCTTCAAGCGAAGACGGATATGCTGTAGTAACCAACTTGGTTATCGACAACGCAAAAGTGGAGAAAAAGACTAATTACCAGCCGGCAGGAAACGGAACGGTGAAGATTGGTGTCGTGGTCGGCGACCTTACCGACAATGCAGAAATCAGCAATATCATCATACAGAATTCTGAGGTGACGGACAACGACGAAACGTATTCTACTGCCGGTAAATACCGCGTGGGTGGCATCGTGGGATACCTTGACGGAAAGCGTTATAAGATATATAACATCGC
>CAKQDG010000003.1 GCA_934219025.1 uncultured Prevotella sp.
GGAAGCCCTATTTAAAAGACTTCCCTCTGATGGGTGGCAGGTGGGACTCGAACCCACGACATTCAGAACCACAATCTTATATTTTAATTCCATAACTTATTGATTTTTAGTTTGTTACAATATTTCAAAGAAAAATCAGGGAAACAAAAGGGTAACTTATTATTTTTTAGATAGTAGATTTATTATTCTGTCCTTATCTTCTATCCGTTCTTCAAGAAGTTTTATTTTATCTTCAAGGAGCTTTATTTTGTCCTGTAAAACTTTGGTGTTCTCCGTATGGAGTTCCACATTATTCGTTTGTGTGTTGCCATTGTTCACGTTGTTTACAGTCGTATTGTTGTTGCCGTGAACTCTATTGAACTCTTCGCTAAGGGCATCAAGTTTTGCATCGCCCTCAACACCGCACAAGCCACAACCGGTAGTAAGCCACTCAAAGGTAGCTTTCATGCCTTTTGCGATTTTAAATAAAGTCTTTTCTGAAAAATTACCTTTGCCGTTTTTTACTTTAGACAAATTACCCTGGTCGATTCCACAGAGCTGCGAAAATTGATTCATAGAAAGTGCATGTTCCTCCCTGTAAGCATCAATACGCTTTAATATTTCCATGTCGTTAAACTTAGCCATATAAACCACCTTTCTTTAAAGTTATGTAACATTATGTTGTATCATGTTAAAAACACACCTAATTATGTATTTTTTCTTTAGAAAATTTGGTTTGTTATGTAATTCTATGTAATTTTGCAGTCGTGAAACTTAAAGATACATAGCCTAAATATTAAACCAAAATTAAACTTATGTTTTTATTGGGCAAATATACATAAAAAGGCAATGTAAACCAAATTTTTGAGACTAAAATTATGACAAGACCAAGAAAAAAAATAAAACTAAGATACGGCAAGGGTATTGAGCTTGCAAAGGCTTTGGGCGTTTCTGTTCAAACAGTATCAAAAGCCATGAAATGGAACACCGATTCTGATACAGAAAACCTCATAAGACAAAGAGCAAGAGAACTTGGTTTCATAAAACAATTCTAAAAAGAATAACAATGAACATGACAATAACCGAGCTTGGTGCATGGATGGCGGACTTCGTTCAGGTAGGCTTCATGGAAGCCGTAAGAGCTTACGAGCCGACATCCGATGAACTAAAGCTAAAAGAAGTAAAAGCCTGGTGTAAAGCTGCACTGATAGACTACGATAAGCTAAAAAAACTTATCAAAGCCGGAATGATAACAACGCACAGAAAGGGAGCAGCAAGCAACTCTCCGCTATACTACTCCAAGGCGGAGATAAAGAAAGCCGTTATACAGGCTAAACTCTCTCAATACATTACAGACAAGACGGTTCTAAATAGTTAGACATATAATTCCATTTACATTAGATTTTTTCTCCCCGGTTCGTGAGAATAGGAGAGTTTTTAAAGACTGGTGTTTTTCATATATATATTAATTTGTATTTGTTTCCCACCGGGACGGCTAACGACCGACATTCCAGAGCGAGACTGACGGTGTGGACGATGAAAGGAAGAGTTCTTTGACATATTGATACAACAAGAGTATCGGGTGTAAGGTAGTAACGGGGAGCATCAAGGGATGCCGTGAGCCGTGAAGGACGCACCCAATGGCACGGAAGTCCTGCAATAGTGAAAGGAACGTGTCTACGATACGAAAGACCTCTAAATTGATGTTTCAAGTAACATAAATGAACTACCCCCATTATAGGGGCAAGCAGAGTGAAAGCGGAATATCGGAGGCATATCCTTCAAGGATATAAGCTAAGTGGATACAGCTTTAACCATATAAATTCAAAGAAGTGTGTAGCTCAGTCGGTCAGAGCCTAAAAGTCGAGGGTTCGAGTCCCTCCACACTTCCGACTAATTTTCATTTTTTATTATTATAGTGGATGATAATTCGCCTCTCTGTTGTGAAACACGGAGGTGCTTTTAAAACCATTGGCGGCATGACGTTGGAAGCGGTTAAAATAAGGCTTCTGCGGAATGAGTAAAGCGTAGGACGCAGATGCACGAAACTTAGGACGTGCCGCCATTTTAAGATTACAACTAAAGCTAAATAAGGGGCAAGCAGCCACAGGGAAAGACCCCATCCCCATAAGTACATACCACCACCCTATTCTACTTGCAGGAGGGTGAAACGTTCTGAAACTTGGCGGTGGCTGCTTACTTGGTGAAGCCCGACACGGGGAACAGGTAGAGCGTGTCATGGATTTGGTGTCGGCAGACTGAAAAGTCTGTTGCATATTGGGATCTCGGAGCGAGGGAGTTCGATTCTCCCCTTCGCCACAACATCATCATAAATTGGTATAAATGATAGAATTTCGGTACCGCGGTGCGTGAGTATAGCGGTGCAACTGCCGAGCCTTCTGTGGGCAACAGGTAAAGCGCAGAGGACGCAATACACCCTTAACGGGGCTTTCGACGTGTAGGAAACGAGGAGGTTCAAATCCTCCAATCGGCACACTCTATGTTTGGTAAGCATGGCTTTTAAATCACGGGTAACGCCGTGAGCCTATCGGGACGTGTTAGCTAATGTTTAACAGAAATGCTTCAATCGGTTGGTTGGCTATGGCGGTTCGAGTCCGCCCACGTCCCCTCCATTATATAGGTTATTTTGTGTGTCATGCTTCTTCGGTTCGTGAGAATAGAAGAGGTTTCAAGGAGCGGTGCTGTCGCCACAAGGTAAGGGACAGATGAACTATGGTAAGCCGCAAGGGAACGAGCGGTTCGGACTGGAAATTCGCGCACGAGTGGGTTCAAATCCCACAGCTCCACTTCTATTGTTAATTATTATAATGTTTTCATGTTGATAAATGTTGGTTGAGCACAGTGGTGCTTTAAGTATGTTTTTCAAGGTTAAATTTAGCGCGTAGGCAAATCCGTGAGGATAAGCCTATTAAGGTCGCACAAGAGGCAGTAGAACAGGGATGTAGCCATAATGATAATCTACTGGCGGTTCGATTCCGTATGCGACCACATGATTACAGAAGAACAAAAACGATATGTGATAGAGCATATCAACGATTACCCGAGGGTAAAGGTGGCTAAAGATGCCGGAATATGCCTTCAAACTCTTTATCGCCTTATACGTCAGTATGGCGGCAAGGTTCAATTTCATTCCAAGCCGGATCCCGAAGGATGCAAGGAAGCCGTCAAGAAACTTTGGGCGACACATACCATAACAGAATGTGCGAACATGACAGGTTTTTCAAGAGAACGTATTTGCTATTGGGTTAAGAAACTTGGTCTTGAACACAACGAAGCGACCAAAGAAAGGATTAAGAGGAATAGATTAGAGGCTTTAGCACTCGGAAAGAAAAATGTTTACCGAGTGAAAGTCATACAGGCAATTAAGCGTAAACGGAAAATAGACGAACTCCGCATCCTTAGTGGTCTACCACAACTTACAAAGCTACATTTTAAAAAATATCCGAATAACAACTATTATCAAGCCATTTATCGGCTTATCTCTAAATACGGATATTTCCAAGATGAAGAAGTGGGAGGTATATACACTCTATATTATGACGAGTTAACAAAGCGAGCTCCCAGGGAGCACCTTTTCGTTAAACGCTACGGACTAAAATTTGAAAAAGCATGACGATAATTATCTACTCTCTACTGCTGACAACGATAGCTGTTGGCGGTGGTTATCTTCTTGGTGAGTGGTTGGTAAAAACCATAAGGTTATTTATAAAACCATAAGGTTTTTAATTGTGCAAAAAACAGCCTTAAAAAACCTTAAGGTTACAAAGGTTTTAAAACTTATAAACTATGGATAAAATTCAACTCGACAGCTCTCTTTTAAAGCCGTTTGAATTTCTTTCTGTCGAACAAGCCGGAGTTGCCATTAAAGAATACTCCAATTTTCTTAAAACACAAGAGGTCAAGACGTTAGAAGATAATGCCGCAAATTTAGCTTATCATTATCTAACCGAAAGTACTTTAAGTTTCTGGCAACGACAAGAGGAAACAAGACTAAGAAGAGCAACAGGCGGAAGCCGTGGCGGAAGACCTAAGAAAAAACAACAAAAAAACCTTAAGGTTACAAAGGTTTTAGAAAGCGAAAATGCTTCAATTTCTCAAAATCCCCTTATAGATAATAAAAATATTATTAAAGAGGAAAATATTATACAGGAGAATAATATACGGGATAATAATAATTTATCTAACGATAAATATATTATCCCTAAAAAAGAAAAAGAAATTAATAAAGAAAAGTCTCCTACCGGAGACACAAAGAAAGCTGATAAAGACAAAGTTGATTTCGATAAATTCGCCGAATACTACAACGCAGCCATGCAGCATAAGGCAATCAAGCCTATCAGCCGAATAACAGATAAGCGAAAAGAAACGCTTTCGGCGCGCGCACGTGAGTTCGGCAAGACAGCCTTGCAGACTGTTGTTGACAAGGCTGCCGCATCTGACTTCTTGAACGGAAAAAACAATAAAGGGTGGGTTGCAGATTTCGACTGGATTATGCGACCGAACAATTTTCCGAAAGTTCTTGAAGGAAATTACGACAACGACAAGGTGATGGTTATATCCGATAGCGTTGACCCCGATGTAAAAGACGGAACAAAATTAAGACAGAGTGAAATGGATTACACTAAAGGACTTTGGTAATGGATATAAGACTAATACAAGAAGCAAGAGCAATGCTCGAAGGTACAGGGTACCCACGCACAAGTTATGTAAATTTTAAGATACCCGATGCAAAGACGCATCTCATGGATGGAATAAAATATTTCTGCGAAGACGATGCGGTATGGGTTGAAGATTATAACCTTGTTGCAGAGTGGCTTTCCGACAACAAAGGCAAGGGTCTTATGATGATTGGAAATTGTGGCACGGGTAAGACACTCATCGGAAGCAAGATTATACCACTGCTGCTTTATCATTATTGCGGCAAGCTGATGACATTCCAATATGCAGCACAGGAGATAAACACCAAGGCTGATGAAATTATACGGCATAAGATAGTTTATCTTGACGATATAGGCAGAGAAAAGATGCTGAACAGCTACGGCAACAAGAGGTGGGTGTTTCCTGAAATTGTTGACGATGCAGACAGAAAGGGTAAGCTGCTCATCATTTCAACAAATCTTGATCCCAAACATCTTGCAGAGAAATATGACGACCGCACAATGGATAGATTGCGGTCTCTTACTCGAATAGTACCATTCACAGGAAAATCTTTAAGAAAATGACAGAAGAACTTACAGAACAAGCCGAAGCCTATGCTGACAAGATAGACGACGGCAATCACACGGCAAGACAGTGTGCAATTCTCGCCTTCAAGAAAGGCTTTGAAGCTAAGAAAATCGGCGTATGGCATCCTATGGACGAATATCCAGAGCCATCCGTTCCGGTAATCGTAGTAACGAAAATCCGAAGACGTTTCAAACACGCGATATTCGACACAGAAAAGCGTTGGCTCGGAATATCCAAGACAATAAATGCCTGGAAATGGGCATACAAGAAAGATTTGCTATGACACAGAAAGGATGCAGGGACTGCATTTGGGGGAAATGCCCTGAGTGCTGCAATAGTCCCAAAGACAGAGCCAACGGAGGTGTAAACTGCACCAAGTGGGAGTGGAGGTATGAATAAACAAACTTTAATCGCAGAAATGGAGTATTATTTTCGAGACCTCACCGCAAGGCAGCTTGCGTGTAAAATGATAGACGAAGGCGTTACTGTCCCGATAGATCGGGTTCAAGTTTACGGAGGCTTTTGCCGTGGCTTACAGGATGCCTACAAAGAGCTTTATCCGATAATCATAAAACAATCACGTGGTGATGACAAGGTTTATCGGCAGGCTGAATACGAGCTTTGCATGAGTAGCGCGAAGTCTTGTTACGATTTTCACATGGGGACGTTTAAAGCTGGCTACAAAGACTTTGAACGAGACAAGAAAGGAAGGCTTCTAAGATGCAAGGCTTACTTCTTCAAGGACACAACAATCAGAACAGAAATTAATCAATAAAAATTATGGAACAGAACATCACGGTTAAAACAAGTACATGGTTTCTGACTACCGTAGCCTACGAAAAGACTATGGAGAACGGAATGGAAAAGAGAGTGAAAGAAACTTATGTTGTAAACGCCTTTAGCTTTACAGATGCAGAAAAGAGCATCTTCAACAATATGGGACACAACGACATCGAAGTAACGGATATAACCAAAGCTCCGTTCGGTGAGATATTCTTCACCGACAACGAGAAGGCGGATAAGTTCTACAAAGTAAAAGCGAATTTTATTACCCTTGACGAAAATACCGGTAAGGAAAAGAAATCGCTCGTCTACTATCTTGTGCAGGCTACTTCCACAAAGGACGCACAGCACAACTTTGATGATGTTATGGGCAAGTCTATGACCGACTACTCTATTGAGGCTATCATCGAAACAAAAGTACTGGATGTTTTCATAGTATGACAAGCAAAGAGCGTGAAAGGAGAATTGTCGGCATAATCCTCAGAATGAATAGCGACGAGTTGAGGGTAGTCAAGGATTTGCCTCGGCTTGTCGCTTCTGCCGGCGCAAGAAAACTTATTGTTGAACACTTAATGAAAAATTTATAAAAGTGAACTTTTGTATAGGGCAATGTATAATTATAAAATCATAAAATAGATAGATTATGGCAATTATTAAAAAAGACGAAGTAATGCCGGAGCGTCCGGTTATCATTACACTTTATGGTATTCCTGGATCGGGTAAAACATCCACAGCAAATACGAGTAATAAACCTTTGCTTATTGATTGCGACCGTGGCGCATCGAGGGCAACAAATAGGGTTGATACTCTTGTGGCACAGAATTGGAACGATATAGCGTCAGAAATACCTTCAATGAAAAATTATAAGACCGTTATTGTTGATACTGTCCGTTCTGTAAGTGAAGATTTTTTGTCTGACTATGTAATATCTCAAAACTATAAACTTAAAACAAACACTCTAAAAAGATTTGGAGAGATTGGTTCTCTTTTTAAAGAGTTTGTAAACTCTCTAAGAAGTTTTGGTGTTGATATTGTATTTGTGGCACATGATAAAGAAACAGCAGAGGGGGATATTGTAAAACACTCTCCAGATTGTATCGGTCAGTCAAAAGAATTGCTACTAAGAATTTCTGATCAAGTTGGCTATATAACTGTTGTTAATGGCAAGAGAACAATTTTATGGGAACCTTCTGATACAATTACAGGTAAAAATGTTGCGCAGTTCCCACCGACAGAAATCCCCGAACCCACAGATGCTTCTTATCCAACTTTTATGGACAATGTTATCAAATCTGTAAAGAAAGCTCTCGTAAATAAATCCGAAGCCCAACGCAAGGCAAACGAAATGGTCGAGGGTTTGCGATTGGAGTTGGATGCAGTAACCACAGATAAGGCTGCAGCCGAGCTTATGAAGAAGTGTGCTGACCTTCCGCAAGTAATGAAACTTCCGTTCTTTAATGAAATAAAGGAAAATCTTACTTCTAAGGGCTTTTCTTACGAGGGTGGTAAGTTTACTAAGGCAAAGACCGAAAAGACTTCTAAAACGTCTGAAAATGCGAAATAGCGGTATTCCTGTTATCCGTGTAACTACGATAGAAAGTTTTAGACGTTTCATTGAGCAGTCAGAGTACGATAATTTCGAGATTACCGAGCAGTCGGTGATTGACGGTATCACGCAAGAGTTTACCGGAAATGAATATACTCGCATCGGAACGGCTTTTCATTCTATTGTTGAAAGCGGAAAACCTAAATGCACCAAAGCCGAGGCAGGGGAACGTAAGTTCCTCTACTACGGCAAGGAGCAAGCGGAACCTGTACCTGTCGGTCGCACGTTCGATATTGACGGCTATCCTGTAACTTTGGATGTTGAGCAATGCAAAGTGGCACTGGCTTATAGAAATGAGCACCCCGATGCTTTCCATGAAGTCCGCCAATTCAAGGACTACGGGGAAGTGATAGTTACAGGTCAGGCGGATATGATTGACGGACTGGAGATAAGGGATATAAAGACAAAGTTCTCCCCCGTCCGTGATAGTGATTACATCAACTCTTGTCAGTGGAGGTTTTACCTCGACATATTCGGGGCAGACACTTTCCATTTTGACTTATTCCAATTTGAGGGTTACAAACTGGAGAAACATGGCTACGATGTTCGAGGACTTAATCTGAAAAGATATGAACCAAGCATTACTTGCTATAGATATGACAATATGCAAGCCGATATTGAGTTCCTTCTCGGAATGTTCCTCGATTGGGCTAAACAGAGAAACTTAATGAAATATTTTAAAACTAAAGAAGAATGGATTTCCAAGGAAAAGTAATATGGATTGGCGAGAAACGCCAGGGAGTATCAAGCAAAGGTTCTGCGTGGAGCAGTCAAGACTACGCAATACAGGATGCTACACAGCAATACCCAAGAACGATGTGCTTTAACGTCTTCGGAGAGGACAAGATAAAGAACTTCAATATACAGATGGGTGAAGAAATCAAGGTGTCATTTGATATTGACGCACGTCAGTACAATGGCAAGTTCTATAACGACATCCGTGCATGGAAAGTTGAGCGTCCTAATGCCGGGCAAGCATTACAGCCCACACCGCAGCAGTCTGCGTTTCAAGACCCGTTTGTTGGAGCTGCAACGCAACAAGCACCTAAACAGCCTGCCAAGCAGACCGCCAATCAGGAACAACAGAAAGACGATCTTCCCTTTTAGGGATGTTGTTAGTATGATTGAAGAAACAGCAAGTAGGTATGATATACAACTTGTCAGACTCTCTTGAACGTGAACAGTTCACCACTCGCGCTAAATTCCTTCTGGAACGTGGCACGGTGGTGGAACTCACGGAAAAGAAACAGAGAACGCTTAATCAAAATGCGTACCTTCATGCAGCTCTCGGGTTTTTCGCCCTACAGGTCGGTTTGCCTATGCAAGAAGTTAAAGAGGTCTATTTCAAGGCGACTTGTAACCCGGACTTGTTTACTCGCACACGGCAAGACAAAATCCTCGGTGGTGAACGTGATTATCTCCGCTCAACCAAGGACTTGACAAAAGAAGAACTCTCCATTGCGATAGACCGGTTCTTGAAATTCGCATCCGAAAAAGCCGGTATCTATATTCCTCCTTCTGATGAATATATTGCCGTACAACGCATGCAGTATGAGGTACAACGAAATCAAAAATACTTATGAACAAGTTAAAAGGAACATTTATTGATGTCCTCAGTAAACAAGATAGAGAATACTATATCAACTATCGTACTGACGATATTCAAGACCCTCGCGAAGCAGCCCGGTTTAATGCTCTTTATGTTAAAAGAGTCAGATATGAAAAAGACAAAAGGTGGACAGAAAAACTTGCATGGAGTGTCGTTCGGGATGTTGAACCTCTTGAGATAGCCCTCGCAAGAAATGTCCTTTACTCGGCTATGGTATGGGGAAAGACGCACTAACAAATTCTTTTCTTCGCCACGTATCTGTTATTCTTGACGGCTTAAACTATCAGGATGTTAGCAAGTGTGGCTGTAGGGTCGCCAATGCTTATCGGTTGGCTCGCAAAGAACTTAGAAAGATAAATGAAAAAAGAAATTTACTTCCGAAGACTTCCACATCCCGTAAATCTTGCAAAAATAAAACAACGCTTCAAACTGACACCGATAACGGTTAACGGTATTAGTATAGCCACAATAGCCGATGGTGATGAGGATGTTTTTCAGAAATGCGTGGATATGGGATTCTTTGATGTTAGAAACAAAAAACTATGACAGAACAAACAATAACATTTACCCCTTCCGCCGACCTGCGGAAAGGTTTTCATTGCCTTGCAAGGGGCTTGGCTTTAATCTTTGTGTCTCTAGGCAAATTAATCAACCATGCGGTATATAAATATCCGTGGGCGTTCATTGTCGGACTATTCCTCGGCTATCTTGTAATCAGCTTTCTTGTTGTCGGCAAGGCTCGCTCGGAGCGTGATGCCGTGAATAAGAGGAACTACGAGCTGCAACAAAAGATAGAGCAGCTACAAATGGCTAAGGATGCTAAAGCGGAGGTGAGATATGTCTGCACGGATTAATGTAGGTATTCCCTATAACGGACAATTCAGAATCTGGTTTCCCCGAATGACGGAGGAACAGATGAAGGAGATAGCGGAAATTTGCTCTTCGTCATTCCTCGTAATAGGGGGAATTTACGAGGTTGTCTACGGTATGATGATAGACACAAGAGAGAAACTGAAAGAAACTCCATATTTTCGGCATGAGGTCAAACATCTTGTGAACAAAACTATTTCCGATTATGTCAAGATGCAAAAGGAAACTTTATATGTCATGGATATAAAGGAACAGTTTTGGCTTGACTATATGGATCGTTATGATGAGCTAATAAAAGCCCCTATAGACAGACTTATTCGTAACGCTGCAAATGTTCTAAGGATGCAAAAGGAAAAGTACTACACGGAGAAGGCTTATATCGTGGCTACACTAACGGTGATGAATTTTGCTGTACTGAGATACGAGTACCTAATAGATTATCAGCTTGACAACAGATTTAGAAAAATCCTCACGTTTGAAAAAATGGCTGCTATCCGAAAGGATTGGGGGGATATGATGGAGAAGGTAAAAATCAAAGGCATTAGGATATATGAGTACAAAAGATATAAACATGCCTGTGATAATTTCTATAATTTCCTCAGAAATCCCGAAGTAGCAAACAAATGCGGAGAGTATGCATCTAAGTTGAATAATATACCTAAACCTATAAAAGTAAGAGAAGACAATGAGTAATCCATTCGCAAAGAAGGAGAAACGAAACGTCATAATGGTCTTGTCGGATGGCTCACGAATAAGAGCAACAGCCGATATAGTACCAAGACGGTGGTTCTCACAAGCCGACTACGAGGCGGAACTTGTTGAGGAAATCAACAAATCACAGCCTGGGGCGGTAAACAAAGTTGTAAACATCCATCTAATGAGAAACTAATGACAAACGTAATACTAACCACCTTCATAGCAGCAGTCCTCTTCTTGTACTGCGCACTATCGGGAGGTAATAAAGACAAAGAGAAATGAAGAACTTCACATTAATACAAGCAAGTACCGACTGCAACGGAGTATTCCTTGATATACTTCAAGAGATTGCCGATGCCGGATTTACTCTAAGGTCGCCCAACGGAACAGCAACAAAGATGCCGATGGTTAAGGATGGCAAACTCCGGGAGTACTGCGAGAATATTACTATCTCCCTTACAGGTCTTAACGACCTTGTACACTTTATAGAACTTGTGGGCAAAGTGATAGTGGGAGTTGATACATTAACCATTTACGATTATTACGTGGAATGAAACTACGACAAGCAAAGAAACTTCTGATGCGTCCGTGGAACAAAGTACCTAAGTACTGGATGGAGATAATTATAAAAGAAAGAACTCTCGACGGTGTTCTCTTCCCTTACCGCGACCACCGCTTAGAGAAAGCCAACGTTGTGTTGGGTAGGTATTTTAGGAGATTTGATAAAAAATGCAAGCAACAATAACCCTCGTCCTCGTAGCTGCATGGGCTTACCACAGCTACAAGGGCATTAAACAGAATAAGTGATATGGAAGAGAGAAAATATAAGCTGACAGACGAAACAAAAGGAGTCTTCGGTGTAACCTTACATCGTATTGTAGCCATTAAGGACTTTGCAAACGTTAAGCCTGGCGACAAAGGCGGTTGGGTAGAAAAGGAAGATAATCTGTCGCACTATGGCAATGCGTGGGTCTATGACGATGCGTGGGTCTATGGCAACGCAAGGGTCTATGACGATGCAAGTGTCTATGGCAACGCAAGGGTCTATGGCAAAGTATGGGTCTATGGCAATGCAAGGGTCTATGGCAATGCAAGGGTCTATGGCAATGCACAGGTCTATGGCGATGCATGGGTCTATGGCGATGCAGAGGTCTGTAATAGAGCTGATTATATCGTATTCAAGAACTTTTGGAGTAGCGGACGTTACTTCACGTGGACGCGAAGTAATAATAAATGGAAAGTCGGCTGCTTCTACGGAACTGGCGAAGAACTGATTGCCAAAGCCTACAAGGACAGCGAAAAGTCGGGAAGAGAATACGAGAGAGTGGTAAGATATGTAGAGAGCATCCTTGCTGACGAGGAGAAAGATAAACAGAACAAGTGATATGATAGTAGATATAATCATTACAGCATTAAGCATCATCTGTGCCGCCTTTGTGTGGTTCAGAGTGGGCAGGCAGAAAGCCTTTGACGAAATCATGCACGACTACAAGGAAATGGTGAAGGTATGCCAGACTCAACAACTGATAATTAAAACTTACGAACAAGAATATGGAGAGCTGACAGATGGGACTAATGAATAGAATTAAAGCAGTGTGGAGAGTGCTGACAAAGAAGAACTATATACTCCATTCCGGAAATGAAGATGAAGAAGAATTAGCAAAGGGTGCACTCATTGGGGACGCCCTTGCACTTGAAAACTTGTCCGTAATAAACATAGAACGCCTTCAGATGATATATAGTATTCTATACGACCGCAGCGTAATATTGCAGGGTTTTCATGAAGAAGAGTGGGACTATTATGTTCCTACCGTAATCTACGACTGCGAGAGTGAGGAAGATTTCAACGAACTTAGAGAGCAGGAGGTTGAATGATGATGGGAGGATAGATGAATGGTTAGAATAAGCAAGGTAAAGGTAACGATAAGTTTGGAGAAACTTACCGCACTGAAAAATAGAATATCATTCCTTGAAGAAATACTTGCTATGTATGAGCCTCCAGAGAAGGCAATTCGTCTCTTAAATGCTGACGGGAGTCCTGTCTATCGGTTATCTCCTATTCACCCTCTATACAAGAAAGGTCCGAAGAACACCATAGACTCGCTACCAGACATTTTCACGGAAAAGCAACTTGAAGACCTGCGCGTGAGTATCGGAAAATCAAAGGAAGGAACGAAACACATGCTTAGCGTATGGAAAAACCGTGGCTATATTGTCAAAGAAAGCGAAGAAACGTGGAGAAAGACTGATACTTATATTACAAGAATAAAGCAGGCAAGACTTGTTGATATTGAATATTAATTAAAAAATAAGAAAAGATGAAAACAAACAGCGGAAAGATTTACAGAGTTGAATACACCACTCCGAATATGGAAAAGGGAGTATTAGGTTTTGAAACATTGGTATATGCCTCATGCGAAGAGCATGCTTGGCAGATATTCTATGCAGCCAATAAAGATGCGACAATAAAAAACGTTGAGGAGGTCGATGATTGCATCTCTCAGCATTACGAAGAGAAAAGTATGGTCCCCGAATTTGCCGTTGCCGAAGATATGATGTATGCGATGCTTGATGTGCTTAGGGACGACAAGAATGTAAAAATCTATAACGCCGAACACGTTATTGATATTGCTTGTAGCATGGCTAAAACCGCCATTAAAGAGGCAGAGGTGCTATACGATGAGAATCACCCCAAAAAAGAAGAGAAATAGTATTTAACCAGCCTTGTGCGTTGCCGTGGAAACGGCAGTGTACTTAAAAATAAAAACAACAATGATTACCTATTTAACAATAACCTTTGAGAAGAACGGAATCAACCATTCTATACAGATACCGAGAGTAGATGATAGTATTCCTTACAACCTTGCAGAGGTGTTTGATGAATTAATTAAGCAGACTAATGCAAATGAGGAAATAGTGATTGAACAACTGATTAATGAGTTTGGGTATAAAAAGGAAGGAGGTGAGGAATGAAAGAATACAAAATTGGTGAGGAAATCACATTGGTTGTAAAGGAAGTACAAAAAGGCGTAGGCTGTCCTGATTGCTTTTTTTTTAATGAGGGGGAAGGCTGCCTTTATTCAGACATAACTTGTTTTCCTCATTTTCGTTCAGATGGCAAGAACATAATCTTCGTAGAAAAGAAAGGAGGTGAGGAATGAACTTCTATTCAATGACAATCATATTAGCCTTAATAGTTGCTGTATGCTATCTGGCTACTCTTTATGCAAATGTAACCAACTGGAAGAAAGACAAAGAAAACGCCCTTGAAAAGATGAAGGAAGCAAATAATCACCTCTTTAAGATTTGGGCGGTTGCTGATGATATTAAGTCAAGTTTAACAAGGTTGGAGGACGACATCTTTGACATCAAGGAATACACTAAAAGCAATGAGGGCAGCAAAGATTAATTATATTCACGTAGGCAACATAGCCTACAAAGTTATTAACGGATTTACAGAAAGGATAGACACAATGGAATTGGAAGATTTAACCAATGAGGAATTAAGGTTGCTTCGGGCAATCCTGTGTAAAGATTATCTTATGAGTGGAGACATCAAGATACAAGAGGTAATCAAAAAGGCATTAAACATTATAAACGATAAAATAGCAAGATTATGACAAGAAAAGAAGCCACAGAGCTACTTCCTTTAATAGAGGCATATAGCAAAGGGAAGACTATTGAATGGTATTCAAGCAATACTAATAGATGGATAGATCAAGGAGAAGACTGTGATTTTGCATTTTCGCCTAAGACTTATCGTATCAAGCTATCTCCTACCCATAGACCCTTTGTCAACGTAGAAGAGTGTTGGAATGAAATGTTGAAACATCAGCCATTTGGGTGGGTGAAAGGAAAATGTGGAATTTATACAAATGTAACTATTGTAAACCCAGATGAAGCATCTGTATCAACGGGAATATCTGATTTCCATAGCTTTGGTGATATGCTTAAAGATTACACTTTTGCCGATGGAACTCCATTCGGAATAAAGGAGGAATAATGCTCGGAGATATAATAGCAGCAATAAAGTTGTGGTGGAAACAGAATATCACTTGCAGGCACGACTACCACTATAAGGAGATTAACCCTTACAACTCGTGGGAGCAGTGCAGCAAGTGTGGGAGAATTAAAAATTATAGAGGATAAAATAATGAAACTGATTAATCCAAAAGTAGAAATGTGGTTTGGTGGTTATTGTGCTTTTGCACTTCCTGAGATATGGAAGCATATTGCAAGATGTGCAAGGACGTGCTACCAAAGTGAGCCAAGAAGTAATGGTGAAACTGATGAAGAGTTTGTAAAGAGAGTTATACTTCGTAATCATTCCTATGAAGAAATAGCTAAAAGCAGAGAGTTGCAACTTAAATTGCATCTTTCAGTGTTGGAGCATGGAACTGTATATCTATTTTTAGCTAACAAGAATTATGACATATCTTTAATTTATAGGGATGACCCTTACTCTATGGTCTATCTTGATGAGTTTAATAATTCGTATGTAACTACAAACATGCGTGTTATTGTAGAGAATGGTAGAATGTGTGATTTGGAGTATCTTTGTCCTCCTGATGCTCATTTCTATCTTAGAACTACTTTCAACATCATTACAGATATTGGTGTAGCAAGGGAACTCGCAAGGCATAGAAGCCATAGTATAAGTGAAGAGAGTACGAGGTTTTGTGTTAGTGGCAATACTTATTTAAGTTTTAAAAATGAACATAATAAATATACTATAAAAGAGTTATATGATAATAAAAAGCATTTATCACAAATACTAATTAAGTATTTAAATGAAGATACAGGAATGTTTGAGTATGCTAAACCTAAAAATGTATTTTATAATGGTAAAAAACAAACTTATAAAGTTAAAACAAAATTAGGCTATGAGTTAACCTGTACTAAAGAACATCTAATATATACTCCAATAGGATATAAAAGTCTTGAAACTTTAAAAGTCGGAGACCCTATCTATGTTAATGGTGTAAATACGCAACATCTTTATCAAAACAAAGATTGGTTATATAATCAATATATTACCCTTAAGAAATCTGTTGCAGACATAAGTAGGCAATTTAAATATAAAGAAGATGTATTAAGGAAATGGTTATATAAATTAAGAATAGTCAAACCTATTAGTAAAGATATTAAGCTTTACAAGGATAAAGACTGGCTTTATAGACAGAATATTACACTCAACAAAACTTTTGTCGATATAGCAAATGAATTTGGTTATAATTTAAGTACCATTAAAAATTGGGCAAGGAAATTCAAATTACCACAAAAGGGTACAGGCTATTTTAATAAAGGACGTGTTCCTTGGAATAAAGGCTTGGATGAATGTAATGATAAGGTAAAAATACAAGCTAATGCTTTAAGAGAATATCATTATGATAATTCTAAGAAAGGAATCAAAATTATGAAAGAAAATACTATTAAATATCAAAAACATAATAGTGGAATTTGTAGTATTTGCGGAACAAATAAGAATTTGAATGTACACCATATAGACAAAGATAGGGGTAATAATAATCCATGTAATCTTATAACCTTATGTGAAAGTTGCCATCTAAGAGTACACAAACATAGTTTATTATCTTTGTATGCTGATAATATCGTTAGTATTGAAAAAGCGGAAATAGAAGATGTTTATGATATAGAGATGCCTATATATCATAATTACATAGCTAATGGGATTGTTGCCCATAATTGCAATTACAGCAAAAAGAAATTTGGTAATGAACTTACCTTTATTATCCCTAATTGGGTAGAAACACGTTGTCCTAATGAAGAACATAATGGCCCTTCCATGTATTGGTCTTCTGCTTGTAAAGAGGCTGAAAGTAATTATCTTAGACTTCTTGAAAATGGCTGGACACCTCAGCAAGTAAGACAAGTACTTCCTTTAAGCACCAAAGTTCAAACCATTCACACGGCTTTTAATGATGATTGGGAAGAGTTTATTAAACTTAGGGCTGACGCTTGCAGTGGAAGTGTGCATCCCAATATGAAAGTGGTAGCAAATATGATTAAGAATGAACTCTATGGAATTAAAGCAGGATGCTAAATACCAAATAAAGAATTTAAAATGAACAATGAGAAAATCTATATCTCCGCACCAATTAGCGGATATGACCTCACGGAACGAAAAGCTCTATTCTCACAGATAGAGGATATACTTGCAGAAGAAGGCTATAAGCCTGTAAATCCATTCAACAACCCCCTACCCGACTCCGCACCATACACCGAGCATTTGAAGCAAGATATAAAGCTCCTGCTTGACTGCGACGGAATGGTAAGACCGAGCCGATGGAGAATATCCAAAGGTTGTGAGATTGAAGCAAGGATTGCCGAAGCCTGCGGAATACCCATCATCGGCACCATAGAAGATGACGGAACTCTAAATATATATTAACCGTGGATGACCTCACGGAATTATCCTACAAACACCTCATACGGCAGCTTGAAGAAGAAAACAAGCTGCTGCGTGAGGAAATCATACAACTTAGAAAATATTTAAACAAAAGAGAAAATGAAAGTAAAATTCAAAAAGTTGCATCCCGATGCAAAAATACCGACAAAAGCGCATGACGATGATTTCTGCTACGACTGCTACGCGGTCAGTGAAGAAGAGATAGCACCAAACGTATGGAAGTACGGATTAGGGTTTGCCCTACAGATTGAGGATAAGCTCTCTATCCCCGGTCGTCAGCTTTTCTCACAATGTATAACAGCCCGTCCTCGTTCCTCTGTATGGAAAACAAGAATGGTTCTGTCGAATTGTTTAGGCACTATTGACGAGGGTTACACGGGCGAAATTTCTGCCGTGTTCTACCACGTTATGCCAAACATGCCGCGATATAAACGTGGTGATAAAATTTGCCAAATCCACTTTGAAAGTTGTGCCAACATAGAATTTAAAGAAGTCAAGGAATTGACACCAACAGAACGAGGAGATAACGGCTATGGAAGCTCGGACAAATGATATTTACTACATCGACTTCGGTTGTTCCAAAGTCTACTATCAGATATATCCGGACAACACCGTGATATGCAAGGATGGCAAAACCCATATTCCCCTAACCAAGTTCCTTGATTATCTTGCCACAGCAAGGGAACTCGGACACAAGACGGGCAAGATATAAATCATTATCCCCACAAGGCACGTTCATAGCCCTGTGGGGATTTTCTATTTCTTTATGAACAATTTCCCTATCCTCCAACTCTGCCTCACCACAAAGGCGTAACAATACAATATACACGTCAGAATAATCAGTATCACATCTGCATCGTACATTTCATTGGTGATGAACCATGATCCGTAAAAGGCACGCACCACATTAACACCAATAGCATATACGAAAGGTATTCTGTATATCCAACACAACTGAAAGAAATAACTCGCTGGCATCATTATAAGCACAGGGAAGATATACGTCATGCAATACAGATATGCTATACAGCTCTCGTTCTCTTTGATACACACAAGTATCTCCCTCGGGTTGCTATGGAAGTCAAACACTCCATACCAATGTCCAAGCATTATCACTATCGGGATGTATTTCAATGCCCATTCGTACCACCAAAAGATACTTTTGTCAAGTCCGTTCAACGGCTTCACACCTTTAATTTCATTCATAAGCAAGGTAATTTAGTTAGTTTAGTTTCGCAAATATAGGCACAAAATAAATCGGCTGTCATTCCTGTTAGCTTTGATTAACAAAAATAACAGCCGTTTAAGATTTATTCTTTCATCGCCCTCATATACCGCCATATCTTGCTTTCTTCGTGCGCATAGTCCTCATCGTTGAAATAGAACTCGTATGCTGCTTTCAGTATATCGCCATCACTCAACACCTTACACGTATCGGCATAGAATGTATTGTATGCTACGTATTTATCCCAGATAGTTGTTCCTTCGGGAAACTCCAAATCCTTTGTAGCTTCCTCTATCATCCTTGTCGACCACTTCGGTTCGGTATGCTCAACTCCTTCTTTATCGGTATATTTCAGTCCTTTCAAGGCTTTTTCTGCGGATTTTTCACAAAAATGCCCATAATCCGCTAAATTTATTGCGTTTAGCATTATATACATCACCATATCATTTCCTCCTAACTTAATTTCTCCACAAGTGTCTTGACTAAATCTTTCAGCTCTCCGACACCTTTTTCAAGCGAGCCGATTCTTTCATCCTGCTTCTTCTTCTCGGCAAGTTGTGGATTCCACTCCGTGAGTATCTTCTCACAACTTTCAGCTCTCGCCTTGTGCTTTTCCATAGATGCAAGAATATCCTCGCTTTCAGCTTTCATGGCTTCCACCTCCCTTAATATTCCCTCTCTGTCTGTACTTAGCACAACATTGCCCGAACTAACAACGCTACTGTCGGCAGGCATCGTATAGGTCTTGTTTGTTCCGCTTTCCTCTATCGTTACATCCACGACCATACCGAGCGCATTGCCACCATTATACTGCTGTGGAAATCTCGGCATCGTTGCCGTTACGACCTTGCCCATATCTGCTGTCAGTTCCTCACCCTTGTGTAGCATATACACCGGGTAGCCTTGCTTTACTTCCTTGAATGTCATTTCTTCCTCTTTTTACGTGAAACAAAACGGAAGAGCCTGCGCACGGCTTTCTTCTCCGTAGGCGCAAGCTCCTCCACCATTCATGCACCTGTCGTTGTTGTAGTGCCCGTTGTCTTCAAAGCCGCTATCAAGGTAGCGTTCTGTCGCTGCTGACTGAGTTCAAGCCTTGCATCTTGATACTTCTGCTGCAATTCCTGTTGCCAATGGCAGTTCATCGTGTCGATAATCCTCTGCGTGTTGGCATTGTCGTTGGTCTTTAGCTCACAAGCCAGTTGGCTCATCTGATAGCCTATATTACTAAAGCCGCGTTCCAACCCTGTATTGGTGTAGCTGAAACCTTGCTGCATGCCGTTCACGATGTCCTTCTGTCCGAGTTGGTTCTCATATCCCATCTTGATGATGTTCTGTTGTGTCTGACAGCAGCAGTCTTTCATCTGTTGGATAATGTTCAAGTCGCCCAGATTGATAGCGTTGATTACTCTCTCTGCGGAATAGCCTACCTTGCCGCCTACTTCCTGTATTGCAGCCTGTACTGCGCATACTCCGCTCTGCAACTGATTGAAGTCGCAATTCAGGTTACTTGCCAACTGACCGAGGGCTACATTGTTGCCCTTGATAGCATCCATCAGTAAGTTGGTGTTGTTTCCGTCCTGCATCTGTGTGGATAGTTGGTTCAGCTTCGCCTGTATCTCTGCGTCCTGCACTTGATTGCCTCTGTTTCCCCAACCGAAACCACCATTACCAAACATTGCCATAAACATGATGTATGCAAATGGGTTATTCATCCATTGGTTCATAGCGTCATTGTCCCTGTTTGCCATTGCAGCCCATGCCAAAGCGTCGTTGTTCCTCGCTCCGTCGCAACATATTATCTTCTCTGCTTCCATAATTAAATGTGTTTGTGTTGTTTCTTCCATTATTGGAATTGTTGCAAAGATAGCGAGGGTTTTATCATAAGCAACACTTTGCCAAACGTGGTAAAATGTTACCAAAAAAGATGTAACGAAATTTCTTGTTTTTGCTTACATAACCATGTAAACAACTTTCACTCAATCACTTACACGGCTAAATTTGCTTACACTTACACGTTTGCTTACATGTTTGCTTACATCACATTTTACATGACGGCAAAAAGAAAACGCCATGTCTCACGACACAGCGTTAACCTCAGTATTACAATCTTTTTAACTTAAAAATTTAACCAAAATTGCTTACTATCTAACCTATAACTATGTTTAAATAACAATAATAACAAAATTACCTAATTTTATAAACGTATGAATCCAACTCCTTTTTAGTCCATTCTCTCGATACTTCCCCGACTTTCTTCCTGCCGTTGCTTAGCTTGCCTTGTCGTCTTAATTCGTCAAACTTGCTTCGCGACACACCGAGGTAACGGATGGCTTCCGTCTTGTTGAACTTCCGTTCCGTATCGAAGGACTGAAGGCATTGTAAGAACTTTTCGTTCTGCTCCTCCGTAGTGGAACATCTGCCACTGTCTATCCTGTCTATCAGCTCGACAAGTATAGCTCTTATTAATTGTAGTGTTCCGCTCATAGCCTTCTCTTAATTAGCCACAACAAAGGTAGCAATAATATTACACATAAGCAAACCAAAGGTACAAAATAATTCACCTTTATCTGTTGCCATTTGCTTAGCTTTTTCTCTACTGGGTAAGGCACACTTATGGAATCCGTCTTGATTAAGGTGTCTATCTTGGTTTTATCCATATTGTGATACCTCCATTCCGTGTGCCATCTGTCCTTATATACCGTGTCGTTCTTTGTCCACACGCTTACGCTGTCGTGGATCCAAACGCTATCCCTTTTCAGGATGCTGTCTACTCTCGTCTTGTATTCCGTATGATATTCGGGCACACTGACGTATTTTACACTTCGACAACTTGTCAAAGCACTGATGATACCGCATATCGCCATTGCCGTTATGAAGGCAAGAAATGCACTGAATAGGTTCACTATTGCTTTATAAAAGTAATTATCATCCATATTTGCACAATTTTTAAATTTTGTTTTTCACTATTTTTCCAAATTTTCCCTATGTTTTGGATGTTCTTTTATCCTATTTTCTGCAAAACGGATATTTCTGTATCTAAATTTGCACAACTTCCACCAATTTACAGAACTTTTTTACTCAACTTTCTAAACTTTAGGTAAAAGTATATCTAAACTTTGCATAAAATCGGATATTTTAGGTAAAAATCAGCATACAAAATAGTGTAAAATAAATTTGGTATTCTGAACTTTTTTACATGTCTGCCGTTTAAAGCATTTTTGTAGATACAGAATTTATAAATTTCACAAAAGTATAGCAGTTTTCCTCAATCTATCTATAAATCTTTAGAATCTGCTTTTCAAAATATTCTAAACTTTTTAAAATCTCCGCTATTCTCACGAACCACGGAGTAAACAAAACATTATAATAAACATAAGAAGTATTCTATTTTTTACCGAAGAACCTCTCTGCCTCCCACGTCCTTCTCTTCACAAGTCCCGGCAGCTTCTTCCCTCCGCCATAGACCCACCGCATGAACTCCGCCTTTATCTCCTTTTCGGGAGCGTGGGCGATTATTTTCTTGCGCAGTGTTGAGCCGCCGAAGTTCCCCATGCCGAGGTTAAAGCAGAAGTCTACGCAGGCATCGAACTTGAATTGGTTGTCTATGCCTTCCGTGTTCGTCAGGTAGCGTTCTATCGGAGCGAGGTCTTGTCGTAACCATTCCTCTGCTGCAGCTTTGGTGCAGGTGGTTGAGGGCGTTACCCCCTTGGTGTGTCCGTGTCCGCACGTCCATACCCCGGCAGGACACTTGTAGGCTTTTGCCTTGTAGCCCTCAAATTCCTTTATCTTCTCTATTAGAGTGTTGCTTGATTTCATAATTATTCCTTTTTACCTTAGTACAAACCTTAGTACAAACCTTAGTACAATAAAATACTAACCCCTTGCACCTTAGTATTTTCGTTTTCTTTACTTCTCTTTCATCGCATCCTCCAGCGCTTCGCCCACATCCTCGTTCTTCTTCTTGATGAGCGAGATGATGAAGCGTTTCACGCTGAATTTATTGCTTATTCCGTGCAGGGCGCACACGTGTCCCACGATGCTGTCTATCTCCCAAATGCAGCCGAAGCCCAAACCCACGGCTGCCGTTGTCGTGTGGTCTGTCCACCCGAGAGGTTCGAAGATTGCCATGCCGAGAAGTGCACCCACAAGGAGGTATGTCAGATAATCAACCGCCTTGTTGCAGGTTCTGCGCCCTGCTCTTGAAAAGCGGAAGTGCTCGTGTTTCTTAATGCTTTCGCTGACACCGAACCAAAAGTCGGCACATATTAGCACAACGATGAACACGAGCATCCACCTTAAATCATAGAGGGCAGTCAAGGCTTCACCGCCCATAGTGGTGATGATGGCTGCCTTGCCCGAAGATGTTGCTATACTGTTCTTTACCATTCCCCACCTCCCTTCACCAAATACCTAACCGCCGTTCCCACAGCCACCGCCACGCAGCCACGGATTATATCCCCCTTCTCGAACTTTCCCGAGTTATAGTGGCATCTGTCGTTGTCCTCGTGGACTATCATCGCCATGAGGGCATATCCGCCCCCGAAAAGCACGGCGATGAGAAAATACACCGCCATGCCCAGTATGTTACGTTGAGTCGTCTTATTCATGATTAGCCAAATTAATTCTTAATTCCTAATTACTAAAGCGAGATAAGGTATCGCCAAACCCAACAGCTCCGCATTGCTCCACCGCCCCTTTTCGTCAAGCGGATAAAGCAGGGCATAGATAATAGCGAGCATCACGGGAATACCCGGATTGACCGCCAGTCCCCACAATATGCAGAACACCGCAGCAAGACAAGCCGCCCACTTGTGTACCTTGCTGTCCTCGTCTTTATAGTGAGGTGCGGCAGCCACGAAGAGCAGTGCCGCAGGAGCGAGGAAGCCGAGGAACTGAAAATCTTCGGGTGCTCGCTCTATCATCCACGGCATCAGAAGAGCTGCCGACAAGCCGATGCTAAGGCTGAACTGCCACGCATCGCCCTTGTAAGCATATTCGCTGATTACCTCCTGTCTGCCGTACTTCCTCACCATTGCAAAGAGATAGGATGCAAGGATGGCGAAAGATAACATTGCCATTTCTTCCATACCCTATACCTCCATCTTTAGTTGTGAGGGGTAGCCTGCCGTAACATCATAGGCGAGTACCTTGTCTATGTCCGTCATATCGCTGACTTCCGCCTTGTGGCTTGCCGTAACATTGAAGCACTGCAAAGCGTACATTTCGAGAGCTGACAGAAGCTGAATAGCCTTGTCGCAGTCCACTTCTATCTTCATCTCCCCGAGCCACAGGGTCGTGATCTTGTTTCCTGCTGCCTTGGCTATGGTCGTCGAGTTCATCAGTCCGACACGTGTTGCCTTGTCGAGCCAAACAACAGAGCCATTGAGGGAAAAGCCGTTGACCTTATCGCTTGTGTCGTACTCCGATATAGCTTTTAGTTTCTCCCTTTTTGCCTGTCTGAGGCGGATAGATGCAATCTTGGTTTTGTACTCCTCGTATGCCTTACGTGCATCCTCTTCAGACGTAACGTCGCTTGAATACGAACACTCCACACACTCGTAAGACTGCTTGTCTTCGCTTAGCTTAGCGTCAAAACGAAGTATCACAGTTTTGTCGAACTCCTCCTTCTCCTTGTAGTCGTCAACAGGAATGAACGTGCTGACGAACGAAATTTTCTTATCCATATTTACTTTCTTTTAAATTGTTTAATCAGCTATTACGCTACCACATTGCTGCTCGCATCCTCGCTGTCCGAAGAGAGAAGGAGAGATGGAGAGGTGGAGAGACAAGCGAAGAACGGAATTGCCGTGTTGCCGTTGCTCTTGATGAAGTACGACGTCGTCGAACCACCACAATACCAAGCGCCGGCGCCGTCGCTCTGGGTTGATGTCCACCAATTCGTCAGGAACGACGATTTACCGCTACCCATATCCGGATATTTCATCACTAAGCCTTCCATAATCATATCAATGTTGGCAATGAAAATCTTTCGTTGATATAGTGTTGGCAGGTAGCCCTTATATGTTTTGCCGTTGCTTTTCACCTCAAAATTGTAGCACCAATCACAAGCAGGGGTTTCGATATTCCTTTCATCGCCCTCGGCGATAATAGTCTGCGTAGCAAGTAAACCGTTATAAGCGAATCTTCCCCAGCTTGCGTAATTCTTATCATTTCCATTAAGAGGAATATTCTTGAACTCAACATTCCGAGTCGCCCACTGCTTAGATGGCGGCACTTTTGCAAAATCACTCATCTTGTCGATACTTATCAGTATATCTCCGCTATACTTCTGCGATTCCATAGTAGCGATGCGGATGAATACAAGATGGTCGGTACTCTTACCGCCTGCATCCCATTCATCGTAAGTATATTGTTTGTCCTCATCGTCAATCAGCCAGATACCGCTCTCATAGGTATGGAACGACAGATTAATGCGGTAGGAACTTGCTGCGGCAGTCCTCGTAACGGAATATCTATCCATAGCCTCATACATTCCCTCAATCTTGTCAACATTGATTGTATATGACGTCCCGATTTTAAATCTCAATTCCACCCTGCCGTTGCTGTCGGTAGTATAATCCGTCGTTTCTCCGCCTACGGTAACATGTACTGTAAAGCCTTCCCACGCTGAATATACATCATCGTCGCCAGCTTTGTTAACCTTAATGGTGAGAGTTTCATAGACTTCTGCCTCGTCAACATATTTTACGTCAATAATTCTACTTCCCACGGCTGCGATATGCTCTATCGGGTCGGGAGTGGCACATCCCTCGATATACGGCAGAACTACCCTGTAAGTTGCACCCTTCTCAACAGAAAAAGAAGTCTGTCCGTTGCTGTCGGTGGTATATTGGTGAGGGTTACTGCCGTTGTTGATATACACATTCAAAACGAGTCCCTCAACACTCTTACCCTCCACGTTGGTAGTACAATTCACCGTAACATGCTCGTCGCTGTCAGTAAGATTAATACTCTGTTCCTCTCCTGTGCGTCGGATTACCGTCAAGACATTGCCGTCAAGTCTTACATCCACCTTCTCCGCTCCTTCGGTTGCGGTGTTGCAATTAGCCGTTGCTTCCTCCGCCTTTGTCTTGGCAAGAGTGGCTTCACTCGCAGCATCGGTAGCCTTTTGGGTTGCGGCATCACAATCCGCCTTTGTCTTGGCAAGAGTGGCTTCACGTTGCTTTTCGGCATCAACACGACTTTGCTCAGCAGAAACACGACTTTGCTCGGCTGTAGCTCTCGATGCTTCCGCTTCCTTTCTATCCGTTTCACTGGACTGACGGGACAACTCATCGGTGTTGCGCTTGGCTTCAGCTTGTGCTCGGAGCTGTTCTGCTTCCGTTCTTGATTGCTCGGCAGTGGCTCTTGATTGCTCGGCAGAAACACGATTATTCTCCGCTTCAACACGTGAGGATTCCGCCTTTACTCTTGCATCCTCTACTGGAACGATAGCCTCGCACGCTTCTGTAGCTTTCTTCGCTTTGGCGGTAGCGTCATTTGCGTTGGCAACGGCAGTGTTTACCGTGTCTGTAGCTGCAACGGCTTTAGATGTAGCGGAATTAGCCTTTTCCGTAGCGGCATCAGCCCTCTCGGCAGCGGTGTTCGCTCTTGCTGTAGCTTCCGAAGCATTAGCCGCACCGCTGTAAGCCGCCTGTCCGTCTACGAGCACTCCCCACCATTCATCTTCACCATTCGGCTCATGGTTAAGGTTGCCCTCCTGCTTGCTCCAGTAGGTAGTGTTCTTGTAAGTTACTACGTGCATCCTGCCGTAGGTAGCTTCGGGGGAATATGCGCCCTTGGGAGCAAATCCCACACGTCCCAAATTGATTGTTTTCTTTTCCATATACGTATATAAGTTTAATTAAACATTCACTATAAGCTCTCCGTCATTGGAGAGAGAGAAGCGGTTCTCATCGCCACCCTGTATGCTCACTTGCAGCGTCATGTCGCTGTCGTCAATATCAAAGGTAGGATAATCCACCGTTCCCTTGCTGTAATATTCCGTGCGCACATATTCGTCTGTGGCTTCGTCCCACTTCATCCAATAGCCATCCTCGCCTATGATATTAGGGTGGTCGGCTTGGTTCTTTGCTCGCTCGGTCTGACGCTTACATTCTTCGTTCTGTTCCTCCCTTGCAAGTTCGGCAGTCTGTCGTTTCTCTTCTGCCGAAACACGCTGTTTCTCCGCTTCGGAAACGGAGTCTACAAAGTCGGATGCAGGCTTCCTTAACCACGCATAATAGTCTTCGAGCGTTCCCGTGTTGCCGTCGAGCAGCCAAAGGTCATAGGCACTCATGCCGGGCAAGCCGACGAGTACGTTGCTCTGCAAGCTCACCATGAAGTCCTCGAAATCCGTGTCGTCGTCGCTCTCCTCGCAGGAATGGGCGACGAGCGTAAAGGCTTGGTCGGCACAGATAGTCTTTTCGGGTGAGCCTGCTGTTGCATCGTTGAGCACTAAAGCTCTTGCGCCTGTGCTTTTCTGCATGGATGCGGAATATACAAAGCTAATCACGCAGCCCGAAACGCTGAAATTAGTTATCTCTTGCTTTTGGTAAGCGGAACGGACGTATAGCTTCAGCGTTCTGCCTTCAAGCGAAACCGCCTCGCCGTTTGTCTTTACTTCCCACGACACCTGAATGTCGTTGCCGATTCTGATTTTTCGCATATTGATAGAGTTTTGATTGTTATTTAATTTTTGACGGGAGGTCTGGGAGGTCTGCTATTCCACGAAAACCTCGAAACGTTCCCTTACTCCGCCATCGAAGCTGTAGAAGTATATTGCCAACTGGTTAAACGAAGAGTTTTTCTTCTTGCCCCAATGCAGGGCTTCGCCGCTCATGATGTATTCTCCGCTGTTGATCAACTGGAGAGTGCCGCTCTGGCATATAGGCTTCTCCGAAAACCATTTGTCGTTAGCCTGTTCGGCAAGTGCAGGGGTGGTAATGCCGTTTGCTGTGTCTGCGATGTATGCGGCACTGACCTTGGCGGCACGATAGTAGTATAGGGTCTTCCCCTTGTTGAGCGCACTTGTCGGCTCATATCCTTCACCTGTAGTAGACGACGGGAACAGACGGCTCTTGAAAGCTGTGTCGATAATGTAGTTGCCGTCGCTGTCGATGTGATATACGCTGTCGTCGTATAATGTCGTTCCCGACACGGAAGAAAACCTGGACTGATTGTTGAAGAATGTGCCGAGACGTTCCGCTCCGTATTCCGTGAGAACGGAATTGGTAAGGTCTTTGTTCTCCAGTCCGTTCGGTCCGAGATTGTAGAGCAGGTTGTCGTCGTTGTCGTAATACGAGAGTACCATCATTCCGCTGTTGGGGTCTACTCCAAACTGGATGTTGCAGTGTCCGTCGCCGTTGAAAACTTTCATAAGTCCGTCTTCGGCTTTGATAAAGCCCTCACCTCGATTTTTCGTGGCAAGTATTCCTGCGGTCAACTGTCCGTCGGCATCCACAGTAGTAGTAACCTCTCCCTTGTTATTCCTCACCTCAAAGTTGTCAGCCGTAACGGTTATCTTTCTGTTCCTTATGTTAATCCCCGTAGCAAGCAGCTCATCAACGCTCACGCCATCCTCGGTGTAGTCGGTCATGCGTCCGCCCTGTTCCAACTTCACACCGCCTATCCATACTTCACTATTAGCGGCAAGGCGACAAGGGAGGATGTTGCGGACAACACCCTGCTCACGTGTCGAGAAACCGCTCTTTTGCGATGAAGGAGTGAACATCGGCTTGGCGATGTAGAAGTAACTGCCGTAGGTACGGAAGTAGATGCGAGCCGAAGACAAAGCGGAGCTTGCCTTAAAGGTGATAGAGTGCTCCGTATAGGCAGAAGCGGATGCGGCAACCTCAACATAATTGACACCGCTATCGGACTTGACAGACTGATCCACTCCGTCCACACATACCGTCATTCCACTATTGTCTATCGTGTCGAGGGATATTCCCGACAGATAAATGCGCATGACAGAAGGGTTTTTCGCCTTGAAGGTGATAGTCCACCAACTTGCCGTGATATATGCACCCACGGCTTGCGAAATCTCGCAGTAGCTTGCGCCCGAAGCCTTGACGATATATTGTCCGCCCCATCCGTCAACGGCAGAGGCAATATGTCGGGTAGTTCCCGTAATATCCCAGTTTGCCGTATAGCTCGATGCAGCGTTGAAGCCGGCATTATAGAAGTAGTTACCGAAGAGCTGATAGATGCAATAGGCTATACGGATGCGTTGCCAGTCAGATGTAAGGGTATGAGGAAGGTAGCCATCGGGCTGCGTCCCCACCTGTCCGAAGTTATCCGCCACACGCTCGCAGGCTTCTGGATAGAGGAAGCTCTTTATCGTTCCGCTGCCCTTCGCCCAGAACGAGAGGGTATAGACCTCGCCACTGTCGGGAGCGAAGATATCGTTCATATAGAGCACGTCCACCTCGCCAGAAGAAGTATTCCTGTAGTGCAAGGCTTGCAGCTTGCGGAACCCGGTATCAAGCGCACCCTCCTGAATATCGCTGCCCGTCGCCCTCGTCCACTTCTCATCAGACAAGACAGGCAGGAAGTTGCCGCTATTGGCAGGGTCGCTCTCATTCAAAGACCACGGAGAGCAGACGTTACCCTCTTCGAGCTGTGCCCAGTTGAGGGTAATCAGTCCGTTCTCCTGCGGCTTTGTATTGTCGTAATTGCCCGTATTGTGGAGTGGATAAGCCATAAAGTAATATTCCCCGGTAGAGGGAACGGTAAAGCTGTCGTTGCCCTCCAATGTTGCCGTAATGTCTGTAGTGCTGTCGATGTCGATATTCTTGACGAACGTCCATGCCAAATTGAAGATAAACGCTCTCAACACACCGCCACCGTTCTTCAGCGCAGCGTCTATATGTCCGTTCACTGACAGAGAGTAATACTTCCCTGCTTCAAGCGTAAACTTCCGTTGTCCTATTCCATAGATGCGAGAGGTATTGAAGAAGTACGAACGTGGAATAAGGTTGCGCCCACGGACAGACTGCTGGTCTACCTTCAGAGAGATGCCCTCGGCAGTCTGCTCAATGGTGGATATGCTTTCAGTCAATTCATTGTATTTACCTTCAACATCCGTAGCGTCAGCCTTTTTGGTTGAAAGCTCCTCAACACTCGACTTGATACTGTCCGTCAGTACTTCCAATTTCGCTACCGAAGCAGCAAAAGACACAGAGAAGTACAGATAAACCCAAAACCAATCGGAGAACGTCCCTTCATCGTCATATACCCGAGCCTTGACGCTGACATGACCGCTTGAACATGGAACAACCCTTTCTTCTATTGTTTGGTTGTTTATCGACTTAATCTTAATCGAACCCGAAGTGAAATCACTTTGACTTACCTCACCGATGCAATTGTAAGCCTGCAAGGATGATTTGTCAAGCTGAATATTGACAGCAGCAGTACCCTTATATCCTCTTATCACAGCAAAGTTGTTCGTTCCGTCAGAGATAGTAACCTTTCCGTCTTTGTCTGTTTCAAAGGCAAGGGATGCTGGCGACATGGTATAAGACCAGCCTCCTTCACCTGCTATTCCCTGTTCGCCTTTTTCTCCTTGTTTTCCGTCTTCTCCCTTGCTTACCTGCTTCTGCCATACAGATGTATTCTCGTCCGTAGGTTCGAGTTCCGTTCCGTCAGCAGCAATACACAGCCACAGACTGCCGTTATGGGTAACACGGTCGTAATATTCATACTTCGTTCCGTTCTGCCATTCCCCCTTGTCGCATGGCACACGTACAGGGGTGCTGTTGTCAGAAGACTTGACATAGAACGTTCCTATAAACTTATTCCCCTTAGGCGAAATCTGTGTCTTGACACAATCTGCCAACGAGAATGTCTTGATACCTCCATACTGGATAATGGCAGGAGCGAGGTCGCCCACGGTCTGAATCTCGATAGCGTTCTGTCGTTCCTCATCCGACACATTACCCAAACAGCACACGGCATCGCCAACCTGAGGAACATCGCTGCTCTTCTCGTAGTAAGTACCCGGCATAGTGTTGCTGAGTGTAATCCACCCGAATTTCTGTCCGTCATAGAGGATGTTTCCGTCAGCATCCGTAATCTGCTCGTTCTCCGAAGACACGGCTGTAACCTTGCGCCAGTATCTTCTGTTGGAAACATTCTCATACACACCCTCCTTAATGCCGAACGACTGAGAGAAGGCAAGGTCGCCCACCTTCCACATATTCTCCGTTGCCGTAGTTCCGTTGTCGGCAAGAAAGTAACACTTGTAGCCTGTGGTAACAGAACTGCCGTCCAAAGCCGTTGTTACCTTCACCTCCTCAACGTGCATCAGCGTACTGCCCGCAGGCGAGAAGATGAAGTTTCCGCCCACATACGACAGCTTTCTTATCTCCAGCTCATGGAATACCGCCTTCCCCCACACCTCGAGGTCAGTAAGCGAGAGCTTAAACTTTCCGTCCTCGCGTCGCTTCATGCCATAGCCCGACTGAGCGGCATAGTCGTAGTCGGAGGAAGCCATATCCCTGAATACCACATCTCCATCCCCGGAAATGTAATACCCCTTGCCTTGGATAATCCTAAGGAAAGCATCGCCAAGCTCCGAAATGGAATAGTTTGTGCCGAGGGCTATGCCTTTGAGAAAGGTGATTACACCATTAGCATTGTCATTCGTCTGCTTTGATAAGTATAACTTATCTGTAATATTTGCATTAAAGGAGTTTCCGTTTCCTGACAGTAAAGATGACAAACTGCGTACTGTTTCACCCTTAACAGAGTTTACTATTTGTTTTATATCCGACTCTGTAACTTCAAGAGAATTGGTTAAATCCACCTCGATAGATGCTAAAGTGCTGTTTTCAACCTTTACAGAGTAGTTGCTCACAAATACCTCTTTGGGTTCTGTATTGCCGTTATATTTTATCGCAAGTTTTGTATTTTCGTTAAGCTTATTTGCGAAATCCGGGTTTTCGGCAAGATATACACGAGAGAATTTTATTGAATAATTAAACTGATCTTCATTATTCTCGCTCATGTATTTTACGAGGGCATCGTCAAGCCTTTTTTCTGCCGCATAGACAAGCGAAGGTGGCATTTGTATTCCTGTGATAACAAATTTATCGCCTTTCTTTGGTTTAAATCCTGCTGCTGCATTTGGCATAACTATACCGAGCGTGGATGTTTCTTTCTGAACGGCTATCCAAATTTCTTTCTCTTGCGTGTTTTGGTTCTTGTTGTCAGAAATAGAAGCGTCGTCATTTGAAAAGATGTAATCCCCTTGAAACCCGCTTTCTGTGTCAAGTTTACCTGTTGCTACAAGATTGCCATTTCCATCCGTATTTACGATGTTGTAGCAATTGTTGTTGCCGCTATCCCAATGTGACTCTATTGGGAATACACACGCCGGACAACCCTGGCAGTCAATCATGTTTATCTTTGCGCTTTCGCTCGCCAATGCTTGTTTAAACAGATTAAAGCCAAATTCCCCATCAAAAACATGAAGTTTTATATAGAAATATTGATGCAAGAATGTTTCCCCATCGCTTCCTTTTACATCTGAATCGTTACTGTCAAATGCCACGTCTGCAATTTCCCCGAATAGCTCACCTTTAGAGTTTTTTACTCCATTTATCGTTGGTTTTATATCATCGTATGACACTGAACCTTGATGTGGCAAACCTTGTTTGTATAAGTTTTTGAACACATAATAATCCTCTGTGTCGGGGATTTTATACGTGTTATTTTTGGCATAGTAAAATCTTTCTGCACCATTAGATGAACGGTACACTGACGGCATAAGATTTGAAACTGGATCTACCCAATTGCGACCTGTAATGTATAGGCGGCCAGTTTGTGAAGTTTTTTCATCCCGACTGAACACCCATCCTTTTGTGGTAAACTCATATTTTGCTTCCATACAAGGTATTGCGGATAAGTCCGAAACTTCTATTCCACTTTCGTTAAGTCCTACTTCTTTGCTGTCAGTAATAATTGAATACTGATTTTTCGGCTTAATACCAAGATAAAACTTGTTGTTTGGTGTAGCTATACATTTTATTGTATCATTATTATCTTTTGTAATCTCAGGGTTCGCTAATTCCACCCTACAATAAATAACGACAGCACAGGTATCACTTGTTAAAAAAACATGTTTTTTATCAGACGATTCTGAGTAATCTGTAAATCCAGGGGGTATAGTTCCCCATGCTGAAGGTTTATATTCCCCTTTAGCTCCACCACTATAATATTCGTATGCCTCTTTTTTTGTTTTCCCCTCACCTATGTAAAAGCCGTAAAAAATATTAAACTTCAAACCTACTGATGTTTCTTTTTCCTTAACTGAAACCTGAAAGTCTTTAAAATCTAAAAAGCCCTCAACTTTTAAAGAATTTACATCTGTTATTATGTAAAATGAATATCTATCACTAAGCACTTCTCGGGTTCCGCTTCCATTTGTAATAGTGCCGTGTCCGGCAGATGTTTTATAATATCCTAATCCTGCCTCAAACTGTAAATTATCCTGCGTCGCAACCTTGTAAGACAATAGAGTGGCAATATAAGGTGTAACACCTATAATGTTTGTAGAATATTCATCCTGTGTAAATTTTCCAAAAGCCAACTCCTCTTGATATATATTTGAGTTCCATTTGAACACTTTTTCAAGATTAATGTATGAAATGAGTTGTTTGTCAAAATTTTTTGTTTCATATATAGCCGTACCATACTCATCGTTGTTTGGGTAATAATAAGGGATATTATCTGATGAGCCATAACCTGTAATCATATCTACAAGCTTTGTGCTCGCATTCTCCTTACTGATAGATAACAGTTCGCTATCTCTTCCGTATTCAAGGATGTGTTCCGTTAAATCATATTGTACCTTTCCTACATGACAAACGTTACCAACCCAATAGTAATCAAGTTCGTATTCTGTATTTATAAGCTGCAGAACATTAGTTAGGTACTGATTTTCAAACGATATTTCTTTTACCTCATCTGTTCCGTAACCTTCATCGATAACAAGATAATATCCTTTTTCCGCTTCGGTCTTACCATTTGGATTGTACAACCCGCAATAAGACATGGAGCTATTTACACGTGCAACAAACTCGTAAATATCACCACCAAAAGTAAACTTTGTTTGGTTGCTTCTGTATTTATCTATCATTTGTGTTGCCGTGTCGCTTGTTACAACATCGAAAAACAGTGTATTATCCAACAATTCCCTCCTGGATGTAAACGTGAGTTCGTGTTTGTAAAGATTATTACTATTATCTTTGCTTGACGATGGTATAGATGTTATATAATATTTATCTCCGTCAAGTTCAACGTATTCCCCGTAAGTCCATTCTTTATCTAAAGGTGTAGGAAAATAGAGAGTTGCGGTTATAGTCGGAGCACCACCCATACGCTTTCTTTCGTTGGTGTATGTTCCTATAACGGCAACGTTATCGTCTGATGGAAAGTTCTCAACTTTACCATTTACGACTCTCTTTATGTATAGTGCTTCTACTTTCATTCTTCTACATTAGTTTGTTGTTCTGTTGATGTTTCATTCTCCTTTTGTAGTCTAACCTCTTCGTCTGGAGTTGAAATTGTATTCTTTTCAATGCCGGTCTTTGTAGAAATAAGACCGCTACCTTTCAATGTGCACAACATCTGATTATAGCTATTTTCGTCAAACGGTTGCCATGGTTTAAACGCAGCGCTAATCTTCATCTGCTCAAACTCTGTAATGGCATTTTTGTTTTCACCACTTGATACAAGTTGTTTAGCTAAGCCTTCTTTGAATAGTCTTGCATGTTTACTTACAAAATTCTGCCATTCTATAACAGAATTTGCGGCATTTTCTATGTCAAGCGAACGTGTCATTTGAATAGCCAAACCACTAATATCGCCACTTGATTTAACATCCTTAGGAAGAATGAATGTACATCCGGTCGCAATTTCTATCTGGTCGAGAATCGTCTGCATGAAGTCAATCATGTTTTGAGGAGAAGGCGGAGCTTTAAACTCTACATTACCCTTTCCGTCTATAGTTGTATCTTGCAGTATTATTGAACCTGCAAGTTTCTGGGCTTTTTCGTTTATCTTTCCTTTTATGTATAGTATTCCCCACCCATGCCGTTTTTGGATAACTGCAAATAGGTTGAAGATTATTTCGAAAAGTTCGATTAAGTCCTGACCTTTATCCCAGGCAACTGCTCCGCGTTTTGTTACGAGAGGACTTTCGGAAAACCCGTGTTTCTCCGAATAAATTAAATCCCATCCGGATTTTACCTCTCCCGTTTCCGTGCTCACAACCACGCTATCAGAATAATGGTAATGCCAAGTGTCATCGTATGCATCTATATGCCTTACTCCATCTTCTGTTCTGTAATAAACACAATCAAGCAATGGCTCTCCGTTATCATCCTTGTGTGTTATAATCTGATACCCATCAGCATAAGAAAACAAACGTGATTTAACTTCGTTTTTCTCGTTCATATATATGAGCAACCCAACATCACCAAAACTTTGCTGAATATCGACGGCACGCGTTTCTATGCCATCTTGATTACTTTGTTCCCAATGCCACTTGAAATCGGCAAAGTTTTTCTTCAACCCCTCTGTCGGATCGCTGTCATGTAGGGTAAACACACGCTTATTCCCACATAGAGAAAGAGTTTTCTTTTCTTTGATGCGAATTTGCATAGGAAGACCGAACTTCTTAAATTCTATCTCTTGATAGCCGCCATCTTCAAGCTTTACGCAGATGCTTGGAAGGTTCTTATCGAAAATGACATCATGACTTTCCGGATCAAGCTCTTTTGCAAAACGCTCTTGGCTTACAATCACCTTTTTATATTCCGGTAGTTTTGCTTCCCTCTTACAGAAAGAATAAACTTCCTTACCGTCGTCTACATCTCTTATATAAACACTACTTACACCACGTGTAAAAGGCTTTTTAAGTAAAAGCTTTTGAGGGTTTGATAAAAGGTCGCTAATTATGTCTTGTCTTTTCCTTCCCATAATCTAAATTAGTCTTTAAATCCATAATGTTTTTTGCATGCATCTTTTGAAGGCCAATAACTACATTCTCTATGTGTGTGAGGACACACGCAGTCATGCTTTTGTGGCACAACAATTATTCGCTTTTGCTTCATACTCTCCTCCATGTTAAATTTATCGTTCAACTTAACACGGATGTCGGCTTTCATTTTTATCGCATCTTTAGGTTCAATCCTGTGCTCCTCTAACATTCTATCAATCGAATATAGAAGCTTAAAGAGTTCGCTTTTGTTTTCCTCTTTGGTTACGACCTTTTCGGATATTTCCCCAATACCAAATGGCTCTAAGGCCGTAATCATAGGTTTAAAGGTAGAATTATTATATCTTTCCTCTCCGTTTCCTTTTGTGCGATAAGCATATCTATATGCTTTATCTTTATCATCAAGCATATTGTACAGAATGGCGAAGATTATATCTTTCTCTGTCGCCTTTGAGAACTCCTCTTTAATACTACTCAGTATCAAGTCAATATCACTATTGTTTAGCATATCTTGTCAGTTTAGTTTTGCTAATACCATAAGGTATCATCGTATATTGTTTGCTGAACACCCGTATATCTTTCCTCGTAACGATTCTCGTCTGCCGACTGAAAACCATACTCTAACTCTCTTCCGTATTCCATCTCTACACATGGACGCATACGCATAGCGCATGGGTCAAGCAAGTCCATTGAACGTCCTCTTCCAAGCGTGGCGTTCATTTGCTTTTTTGTTAACAACCTCTGCCTCCCGTTTAGCAAGGTTGAAAATCTTACAACTGCACACTCTTCTAAAAATTCATTCTGGACAGTTACTCTGAATTTAAGATTTTGATGCGTATATGTTTTATTGGCAACCGTTTCAGAAAACGATATATTGCCATCATTTATCATTCTAACAAGCCTTAGGTAACATAAGTCTTTAGTTGTTGCTGCTGTATAAGCATACAAACCTATTGGTTTTGTCGCGGAAAGATAAGGTATAGCTTCAGGGATATAATCATTAAAATATCTTCCGGCTGTCGCATCGTAAATAATATGCGAAGGTGCAATACCGCAATTTTGCGCAAATGACATTACTTGTTGCGCGTTCTGCCGTGGTGTAGAGTGTGTTACAATTAACATATCAAACACATGAAAGCCATTCCATGCTAAGGCTATCATATTATCTGTACCAAAGTCGGCAAGGTCTACTGTTACCCATAATTCACCATTTTGCTTAGGATCCACAAGAAATACATCTCTTGCAGCAGACGGACTGATTGGTGCGTTAAGCTCATCTTCGGGATCTACATTAAAGTTTCCCTCAAGAAGTGCTTGCGACATCTTGCCTCCCGATGCTGCAACAGAACCTATATAGTCGGGATTCTTCTCAACAAGTCCTTTGTTGCCCGATAGCTTGCCTTGATAGAACACAAAGCTCTTGATAAGATTTTCATAAGTAAAGTTACCTCCAACGGCCTTTAATTTACGCTCTATATCTATACGACATTTTTGATAGACTTCTGCCTTGGTGTTTCCCCAAACTACGTCTTTTACATCTGGACCATTAACATAGAAGTATCTTACGACACCATCTCTTTCTGGTATTATAAACCCATCGGGTCCAATGTACCAATCAAGAAATATCCTCGTCCAATGACTTCTTTTAGGGTTGAGGGTTGCAAATATCTTTCCGGTAAAAGTCTTACTCTGTCCTCGGTTACGTGTCATAACATAAGAAAAACCTTCCCATGACATCTCGGTAAGCTCATCTATGGCAATCGCATCATATTCCCAACCTTTAGCACGCTCTTGTAGCTTATCCATATTAGAGTCATCCAAATAGGTAAGGTCGCAAAATGTGCCATTCGGGAATGACACCCTCGGACTGTCCGACTCTCTCACTCGGATATAATCAGTTCCGTATATTTGTTTGAATTTTTCCACGAAACCACCTCCGGCTTTTTGGTTTCCCAAACTCCTTCGGCTAATCATGCATCTAAAATCCGGGTCTGTCATCAAAGGTTCAGCAAAAGCAAGCACAAGGGCATAGCTTTTGCCTCCGCCCGCCGCGCCGCCACCGAGCACAACATCCACAGACGTACTTGTGTACGCCTCCTGAAACCCTGGATTAGGTTTGATTATTATATCTTCACTGCGTTCCGTCATACTGCAAAAGTATAAATATATAACCTTATAAGCATCCCTTGTTGCGCTCCTTATTTGTCATACGACAAATGCTTAAAACAAAAAGCTTTATAGTTATTCAGTTAAAGTTTACCTTTGCGTAGGTTTTAATTAAAATATCAACAAATGAAGTTTACAAAAGAACAACTTTTAGACACCCTAAAAGAAAAACTCACAGAAAACGGAAAACACCTTTCCGTTAGCGAGAAGACAATCAAAAGTTTAAGTGATACCCACTATGACCTTTTGACAAATGAAGAGACAGAGTTAAACGATTTGGTCGGCAAGATATTGCCTTTGTATGTTTCTTTAAACGGAAACTACGAAAAAGACAATGCGGACTTTATCAAGAAATGGAAAGAAGAACATCCGGATAATACTCCTAATAACAAAAAGGATGACACACCGGATAATTCCTCAAAAAGACTGGAAGCCCTTATAGAAGAGGTTAAGGCTTTAAAGGCAAAAAACGATGAGAATGAAAAAATCAAACTTATCTCTTCAAAAAGAAGTGAGCTACTAAAAATGTTTAAGGAAAAAGGAATAAAAGATGATAAATGGACTGAAAAGTACATGAACAAGCTTTCCTTAACCGAAAACACGGATATTGAGAAAGAAACCGAAGATGCTTTGGATTTTTATAATCTATCTCACTCAAAGGGCGGTAATAAAACACCAGGTAATCCTGACGGTAATGCTGACAATAATCCTATATCAGCAAAAAGATGGGAAGGTGTAAATAAAGTCCTTAATAGGTGAAAAGTAAATAATTTTAATTATTAAAAGAATTATGGACAACTATTATTCAAGACAAGCTTACGGTGGCGCATTTGTCGGCAGAACGCTCATTCAGGCACACGGTAACATCGGAGGACACAAGAATGTCTTTGTTAAGCTCGCTACGAGCGGAAAGAAGGCATTGTGCTACCCTACATCGGGTGGAGTTCTTGTAAACCCATTCCCGGGTCGAGCAAAGATTTATGCCGGAGATATTTGCGAATACACACCTAATCAGGATGCAACACATGGAGCAAGCGTAAAAGTACTAAAGTATTACGAGTTGGCAAAAGATGCCACCAATTCTGATACCACTTATAAATTTGTCCGCGATGGATATCATCACATCCCGTTTGTTGGAGACAATATTATGGTGGGGCAGAAAGACTTTACAACTAAAGCTCTTGGTGTTACGATTACAAAAGTAGAGAAAGGAACAGAAGGTTCTATCGACGTTTGGAATGTAACAGTATCTGCAACATTCGGAACAGTACAGAAAAAGGGTGATATACTCGTAGAAGCAGAAAAGGCGGGCGCATCTGTTTCTCCAATGGTAACAAATCCTAACGCTTACGCTGATAAGGATGCGGATTTTCTGTATGACCCACGTACAGGTGATGCCGATTACGATGGAGCACTTTATTTGTTTACTCCTGCATTGGCAAACGAAGATACAATCATAGACCTTGTAGCTATAGGAAATCTTCCTCCTGCTGTACTCGCACTCAACAAGAGCCGTGTAAAGAGTTGGTTCTGGTTTAACTAAACAAGCGGACAAAACAACACTATTAAGACTTTAAATTAGACGATTTATGCAGAGATTTGATTTTAACAATACAGATTACGCTCTGTTGTTTAGATCTAAAGATGGCGGAAACGAACTGTTCCAGTCCCTTGTAGACAACACGGAGATACTTAACACAAATGAAAACTGGGCACTCTCACAGGGGCGTATCGCAGATGTTCCAACACCAACCGATGATAAAGGTGTTGCAGCATTTCAGATTGAATCATACAAACTGAAAGCCGCACCTCTTATGGACTTGCGCGCACCTCTTGGTGAATCAAACCAGATGGATGCAGAAGGTTTGGATATTTACACAGCTTCCATTCCGGACTTTATCGCAAGAGGTTGGGTTGAGACCGCAGCGCAGCGTGCTTACAAAGAGAGAATTTTCAATCAGTTTGGCAATTCAGACAGACTGCTTGCCCGTTGGATAGAAGACACCCTCGTTACGGGTTTGAGTTCAGCAAAGGCAACCCTAAACAACATGACGGGGCAGTTGGAAACAACAGGTAAGATTGACTATGTAGGACTTGGAGCCGGTGCTTACGCAAGAATCCATAACGCCAATATCCCACAAGAGAACTTTGAGAAGGCAGGCGAAAAAGTCTGGACTGCTGCTGACTGCAAAATTCTCACACAGATGCGCAAGAAGGAGGATAAGTACCGTGATAGTCGCGGTGGTTACAATGGTCCACTCGTTTGGAAGATGACAAAGAAGTTCTATAATGAAACTTTCTTGCAGAATCAAGAAGTGAGAGACCTTTATGTAACATGGTGTAAGGCTAATTATATCGCCTACGTAGAAGGTATGCCAATCACAAACGAGCAGTTTTTGAAGTCTATTGCGGACATTCAGGGTATTTCTCCGATTGAGATTGTTACAGAAAAGGAGCGCAATAAGACTCGTTCAACTGACACCTTTGTACAAGGTTGGAAGGATAATATTGTAGTGCTTCGCCCTGCTGGAGATGCAGTAGAGTTTAAGTATACTGATATTCTTGATCGCGAGATGTATTCTAAGTATGGCGCAAAGTCCATCGACTGCACGTTTGCAACTATGCTTAACGGCTTGGTTGTAGCAATGAATACTACTACAGACAATGGTCGCCTACAGGAGTGGCATACAGATGTTATGATGTCGGCAACACCGGCACTTCTGTCGTTCACAAACCATGTGATTATAGACACAGCCGTAGCTGGCGACTAAATATAAAAACCGAACAATATCCAATCACTTCATTATGGGAATAGCAAAGTTTGATATATTGAATTATCTGAGTGGAATGACAAACTTCGTTTTCGACAAGGCTGTTCTTGAACGAATTGCTATCGAGTGCGGAGTCGTAGATGTGGAATCTTACATAGATCTGACAGAAGAAAACAAAGATAGATGCAAGATGATGCTATTAGAAACTATTGTCTTTGGTCCACATCAGACAGCATCCTCTACAAATCAGCATGGTTCATATACTCAAACTTTGGGTTCTCAAAGTATTACTACGGCATCGTTAGAGAACATCAAAGCCGAACTCCGAAGGTTGTACAACAAGTATAATGAAGAGGAAAAGCTCGAAGCATTAACTAATGGTGATGGCGAAATGACTTGGATAAACGAGCTTGATTATTGATATGTACACGGACAGAAATGCTCTGCAAGAATATGCTTACGAGGGAACGTTTTATAAAAACGAAACAAATACCCCAATTGACGGTAATTTACTCGGAGAAGATAGCGAATTTGAAGATGTTATACTTGTAACTAAGTGTGATATTCAGGAAACAAACAAACTTTTCAACTCTGGTGTTATTACTATGGGATATACAATATACTTTCCAACACCAACCGACGAAGAAGGAAGTGAAAAAATACCCGAACAACTAAAACCTGGTATTCGTTTCCGTGGAGACATGTACGGAATGGCAGTAGAGGGAATGGTGATAGGTATATATCCAACACAGATGCATGGCTGCGTAGCATACATTAAGGGAACTGATATTTAAGGAAAAGATATGGCAAAGAAACCCCAACAAAGATTATCACGGATAGAGAACTTCTTTTCTATGCTTCTTGCACAGAAAAACCTCTCTAAAAATATTATAGTCGGAGAATTGCCCCCGACCACTGATAAAGAATGGGATGATTTTGTGAATGTAGATGTAGGACAGCAACAAGATTACAATGCGTACACAACCGGATATGCCAATATATATCTTTACGCAAGACCTAAGGGCAGCCCACTAAGAAAAGATATTAAAAATCTTGACAGAATGGAGGGTATTCTTGATGATATAATAGAAAACTCCGACAACGAGAATTATGTTATCCAGGAACTTTATAGGGATTGCGGTTACGATTCTAATAGACAGTTCCATTTTGATATGATTGCCGTTTCGGTTATTGTGAGATAAACTAACATAAAATTAAACGTTTAAAATTATACAATTATGGCAGTAAACAACACTGGTGCTAATGCTTTTAAGCTTATTAAGCCTAAGTACATCGTAGCTACACTATTCACCGGAAAGGAAACAGACGAAACGTCTCCACTTGGTGATACTTATATCCTTGAGGATGTTGTACGTGATACAACTTCTATTTCTCAGGATGACAATGAAACAACAGATATTGAACGTGAAACATCTGATACCCCAATTACGTCTATTGTAACACTGGGTAAATGGCAGCTGTTTTCTGAGGTCGCAGATACTAATGGCACTCTTCTTGCAGGACTTTGCGGTTTTACTTACGACTCTAAAGCAAAGAAGGCTTATGCACCTTCAAGTTATGAGCAGAAATATGCAAAGATCGCCGTTGCCTTTACTAATCCTAAGGATGCAACAAAGCTTACAGCATTTGTACTCCCGAAGGTTCAGCTTAACTCAAAAATGACTATTGAGTCTTTGAACTCGAACTTGGGACGTATCGCACTTGCTGGAACAGCACAGCTTGTAACCGCTAAAGTTCCAGATGGAAGCGGTGGTTCTACAACCAAAAATATTCAGACTCCGTTCTGGACTGAAGAGGAGTATACATTACCTACGGCTTAATATCTTTATATTTCTTTCATATATTTTCAAGGGGCGGTGGCTTTTTATGCCGCCAGCCCCTTTTTAATTACACTTATATGGGCAAGCTTTACAATACAATAATAAGCTATATTCTTGACTGCTTGGAAGAAGATGCAAAGCGTATACTTCAAGAATGTGTCGACGAGAGAGAATACGAGCATAGAACAAAAAATCTTTACGACTCGTACGGGTATGGCATTTACCTCAATGGAAGGTTAAAGAGAAAAGGTTACTTATCAACATCTCCGCAAGCTACAGAAAAAAAGAAGTGGTACGGAAGAGTTGTGAAGGGACGGACAGAGATAAGTAAATATCTAAGAAATGGATACTCTCCGGGTAATGGTATAGAGTTGATTACCGTTGCTGCAATGCCGTATGCTGAAATCCTCGAAGATGGAAGCGGCAGATTAAAGCGTTCATATAGGGTAATAACAATGTCGTTTCAAAAATTGACAGATATTTCAAAAATGTACAATGGTAAAGTTAAAATAATAAGATAGAAAATATGGCAATATATAAAGTCGACAAAAGTGGGTTAAAAGAGCAAGAGGATGCTAAAATAACCCCAACATCTTTCCTTTCTGATGAAGCAATGGAGAAACTTGCTCAAATAATGAACGATTCCCCAACAATCGTAAAGTTAAACAATACAGAATGGAGAATACATGCCCTTAAACCCGGTACACAGTGGCTTATCGCAGAAGAAGCATGTAAGATAGTCAAAAAAGAGAAAATGTCAATGGGAGATGTAATAAAAGAATTTTCCTTAAATCTTCCATCCGTAGCAAGAGTTATAACGTTAGCTCTCTTGAATGATAAAGAAGCAATTTACGGAGAAGACTATCAGAAAATTTACGATCAGCTATTGTGGGGAGATTACGAAGTTAAAGATTGGGCAACCTTGCTCGTTGAAATTCTAAATCTTATAGATGTGGATTTTTTTTTCGCGAGTACCAATGTGATACAGACCATAAGGACGCAAGCTCTGGGAAGGAAGAAACAAGCAGCCGAATTATCCCTTCAAGAACAGAATACGGACAAATGGTAGACTTTCTAAGAGCTAACACGTGGTGCTCGCAAGAAGAATACAAATGGCAAATGACGGTTCCACAAATAAGACTTGCATCTATTGATTTTACCCACATAGAATATATTTCCGATGAAGACAAGAAGAAAGACAAATTAAGAAACGCCACTGTACTTGATACCGCAAATTTGAATGACCTCGGAATACCAATTATTAAACCGCACAAAAATTAAATTATGGCAGATATATCAGCAATAGGAAGTGCTCTCGTTATAGACGAGAAAGTTCTAAATCGAATAAAAGAAGCAGACGATAAGTTGGTTTCATTACAAAAAACCGCAGATGAAACAGCTAAAAAAATCGGAACATCCTTCAAGGGAATGTCCGACAGTATTAATCCGTTCCTTACAGCTCTCGATAATGTTATTACAAAATTGGGAAGTATTAACACGGTTGCAGGCAACGTAGGTAGCGGCTTATCTCGGATTAACACAAACGTGGGAAACCTTGGGTCTGGAGCATCACAAGCCACACAAGGTATAGTTGATTTGGTTAATCAGCTCTCACAGATTGGTGGCAAGGGTGCAAGTGGTGTTATGCAAGCGGTATATGCTTTTCAAAGGTTGCAGGAATCTATGAAAGGTAATAGTGGTATGAATATAGCCCAACTCACAGAGGAGATTAACAATATAAACACAAAACTTACAGATACAGAAAACCTTTTAACAAAGAGCGAGCAAGACGCACTTGTTAAAAGAAGGGCATTATTGCAAGATGAACTTAAAACGCAGCAGAGAACTTACGATGAAAGGGTTATCGCTTTTCAGACTGCCATTGACAAGATGCAGGCAGCCGAAACTTCATTAAATGCAAAACAAAGAAAGAATGCAAATGAAAGAGCAAAATTTTATCGTGATAACAATTACCAGACGAACACAACTTTTGAGGGATCTTTAAAATTTGCAGACACAGCCAACACTTACAATCGAATGGCTACTGCCGTAAATTACCTAAATACCGCAAAAAAGCAGCTCACAATAACAGATGCCGACTACGATGCAAAAGTACAGACGCTTGATGCAAAAATACACAGCATTACCCTAACAATGAAGCAGCTTAGTATGACTACTGAGCAAAGGTTAGCAATACAGAAAAACGCAAACAAAGAAGCTGAAGCGGAAATAAACAGACAGATTAAAGAAGATGCTGCAAATCAAAAACGCATCCAATCTATACGTGCTCTAAATGCTGAACTCGCTAAACAAAAAAACTACGAAAAGAATACCTCTTTTACTGGAGCAATAAGTTTTGCAGATACAGCGAATACTTACAACAGACAAGCAAAAGCCGTTGAATACCTTACCGTTGCAAAGAAAAATCTTAGCCTCACAGATTCCGACTACCAAACAAAAGTAGATGCAATTAACCAAAAACTACATGCCCTAACAAACTCCATGAAGGAGAGAATGATGACATCAGAACAAATTGCAGATGTTCAAAAGAAAGTCAATGCGGAAATTCTACAAGAAATAGATTCCCTCCAAAAAGAGCAAGCCGCCTACCAAAAGCGCACACAAGCCATAAAAGAAATGCAAGCAGAACTTGCAAAAGAAAAGAATTATAACACTAACACAACCTTAGATGGAGCATTAAAGTTTTCCGAAACGGCAAATACGGTAAACCGAAGGATAAAGGCTATTGAATATTTACAGGTGGCACGCAATAAGCTTAGTACAACAAGTAAAACTTATGCTGAAGATGAAGAACGTATTCGTAAAACTATCGATAGGCTTGTAGAGGCAAATAAAAATGCTACATCTTCAACAGAAGAACTTGCAAGAAGAAGACAGCAGTCGTATAGTAAACAAGCAAATTTGTACAAAGAGCAAAACTACCAACAGAATACTACATACCAAGGCGCGCTTGATTTCTCCGCTACCGCAAATACCCTGAATAGACAAATAAAGGCTATCGAATATTTAAAAGAAGCGCGGTTAAAGTTATCACAAACCGACTCCGATTACAAGCAAAAGCTCGAAATCTTAAATAATGCTATAAAACAACATTCAAAGGCATTAAAAGATGCAGGTGTAAACGCTCGCTCTCTTGGAGAACAAACATCATATCTAAGCGGTTATGTTTCACGTTTAGCACAAAGGACAGCAGTTGTATTCTCAATGAGTGCAGCAAAAGGCTTCGTTGAACAGATTGCAGAAGTCCGAGGTCAGTTTGAACTCTCAGAACGCTCTCTTGAAGCAATCTTACAGAATAAGCCAAAGGCGGATGAGATATTTAACAAAACGGTAGAACTTGCCGTTAAATCACCATTCCGTATCAAAGACTTGGTGGATTACACCAGACAACTCTCTGCATACAGAATACAAAGCGACAAGCTTTATGATACCACCAAACGTCTTGCAGATGTATCGGCAGGTCTTGGTGTTGATATGGGACGACTTATCCTCGCTTACGGACAAGTCAAAGCAGCTGCATACCTACGTGGAAGTGAGGTGAGACAGTTTACGGAAGCAGGTATCAATATGTATGGAGAGTTGCAAAGTTACTTCAAAGAAGTTAAGGGCGAGGCATACACTACGGCTCAAATTGTAGATATGATTTCCAAAAGAAAGGTAACTTTCGAGGATGTGGAAGCTATTTTTCAACGCATGACCGACAAGGGCGGTACATTCTACAATATGCAGGAAATACAAGCGGAAACCCTACAAGGTAAGATTTCCAACCTGAAAGATGCGTTCGATGTAATGCTTAATGATATAGGCAAAGAAAACGAGGATACATTTAAGGGGCTTATTAGTGGAGCTACCATACTACTCAATAATTGGGATAAAATCGCAGCGGTAGGAAAAGATTTAGCAGGAGTACTTGCTCTTATCATGCTTCAAGCAAACAAAACCGGTGTTAGTTTGAAGGAAATGTGGACAAGCACAGGTTTTACAACATATTCCATTAAAGGTAAAGGCGCACTTGGCATTTTGGCAAACTCATTCAAAACACTTGGCTCCGCTGCAAGGTCAGCTGGATTACTTATGAAAAATGCCCTGGTTGGCAATCTTCCATTATTAGCATTTGCATCTTTAGCGCAACTTGTATGGAATGCAGTAAGTGCATATACAAGTTTCCGGGAGGAACAGGAGAAAATTAACAGTGAAACAATAGAAGCAAAGAAGCGACTCGGTGAACTGTCTGCCGAATACGAACGCATAAAAGACAAATATGCATCAAAAAAAGACAGTACCGGCAATCGTATTGTAACCGATCAGACAAAATTTCAAAAAGAAGCCAAAAGTGTCCTTGATAGTCTGAACGACGAATTAAAAGCACACAAATTAGAAATACCTATCGAAGTAAAAGAACCAAACGCTGGAGATATAGATAAAGCTATTCAATCTTCTAAGACAAAACTCGATAAATTCATCCAGATGGCACAAGATGCAAAGTCTTACATCAATGGCGAGGATAATTCTTGGTGGAATAGTAACAATCTCAACTTGTTTGGTATTCCTTTATGGGCAGATAGTTTCTCAACAGATATGAAGGAACTTGACGATGCAGCTAACGATGTGCGAGAGTTTTCTTCAAGAGCACAAACAGCCATCGATGCACTCGGAGAGGGATATGATAAGTTGTCCGCAAAATCCAGAGCAGCATACGACACTATTAAAGATGGTGCAAAACCAGGTGAACTTGATGTCGAATACCTACAGAGAGTAAACGAGATAATGGGGCAGATATTCAAAAACGAATCGCATAACAAATCGTTTAAAGAATATGCTGACAAACTACGTGAACAACTATATGGACTTGATGATAACCTCGGAGCTGTACTTGGCGGTTCGTTTAAGAGAGCAAAAGAGGAGGCTAACCATGAATTACAGGGGCTATTCGATACGATAAACAATATATACGGTTCATACTTAAAGAAATTGAAGCCTGCGGAAGTTAAAGTTTTTTTTGATAATGTTGCCACTCAAAACAACCTTAACGAGTTACAAAAGAAAATTTTATTAACTATCGCTGCAAATGTATATCATTTTAAGGTGGATGCAGACCCACAAAGTATGAATACCACACAACAGAAAATATATTCATTTATGGATGATTTACAAGCAGAGGCAGATAGACGAAAGATAAAAATCAGCCTCGCTGTTATCAACCCAAAAAATGCACTCGATGCCGTTAAAGGATTTCAAAGCTCTGCGAAGGACATTAAAGAGTTAATAGACCAGATTAATAGGGGAAAGATACAATGGTTTCACGGATCCAACCTCGGCATTAGCTCTACGATGAAATGGAACAATCAAAATGTAGGTACAAATACTGTTTTTCAAAAATCTACCGCTATTGCATTCCTCCAGGATCAGTTAAAAAATGTTCTCGAAAAGAATACTCTTGCAGGCGGTACTGACCCTTTTGCGACAAAGAACACGAATAGAAGAAACACCAACAAAACAGACAAGGCACAGCGAGACATTCTTTCCGAGCGTATTTCCCTGCTGAAAGAAATGAATCAGCAGTACGAGAAGCTGGATAAGTATCTCGATGATGAAACGGCGGCTACACAGGTGATGAAGCAGTATGCTGACAACATTAAGTTTGTTGGTATGCCCGATGATGTTATCAAGGGTTTTGTTCCAGACAAGCAAGGTCTTATCGCTGCATTGAAGAAAATAGAGCCAACTATCGCCGACTTCAAGAAACGTACCCAACTCAAAAACGACATCATAGAATTGCAGGTTCAGCTCGATACAGAGTATATGCAACAGCAGTTAGATGATGTAAAGAACGAGGTCAGCAAGGCTTTTGATAACTTGGAGCTATACAAGAAGCTCAAAGGAGAAGGTCTTTCGGACGGAATGATTAAGGGTATGTTTGGCGACCTAACATCTTCGTTTGATGAGGTGAGAAGCAAGATTGATAGCGAGTTTACTGCAAAGTTTGGCGATAAGTCAAAGTGGAGCACCGATATTGCAAAGCAGTGGCAGGAGCAGATGGATAATCTTGACAAGAAAGTCTATCAAGACCAAGTGAACCAAGCGCAGGAGTTAATAAAGGCATACAAGCAACAGCTCTCAGACCAGTTGCAGTTAGATGCTTGGTATATCGCCGAGCGTGATAAAATTCAGAACAATGCAAACATATCCAAGGATAAGGACTTGCAGAAGCAGTTGCAGGATAATCTTGATAAGCAGTATGCACAAAAGACAGATGCAAACACTTGGAAGGATTTCCAAAACAGCGATATGTATATTGCTATATTCGAGAACCTCGACCAAACATCTAAGCGTGTTCTTACCGCAATGCGTGCAAGGCTCGATGGATTGCGTTCATCTCTTAAAAATCTTTCGCCTGAACAACTAAAACAGATAGTTGAACAGATAGACAAGATTGATACACTTCTTGTTGAGAAAGACCCATACAAGAGCCTTGGTAAGAATTTCGCAGAATATTTGAAGTTTGCAGCAAAGCGCAAGAAGCTGGAGAAGGAACATATCGAAGCAACAAAGCAGGAACAAATCTTGAAGAATCAGCAGAGCAATGCAAACAAAAACGTAAGTCGAGACGAGGCTGCATACAACGCCGCAGTAAAGAAGTATGGTATTACATCGCAAGAGGCGCAGGAAGCCAAAATCCTTTGGGAATTAGACAAGAGCAGACTTGATGTTATTACAGAGCAGCTTGTCGCCCAGGGCAAGATAACAGAGGAACAGGCGAAACAAATTCGTAATGGTCAGAAGTTAGAGAAAACACTACAACAGCAGGTACAGAATATTGGAAAGGGCTTCTCTGATGCCGCAAGCTCTATTTCCGAATTATTCGAGTCTATGAACGATTGGGGGCTTAATATCGAAATGCCCGATGAATTGTCCGAGGTTGTCAGCGGTATCAGTAAGATTGGTTCTTCCCTTGAAAGTATAGATATTACCAAGCCTTTCTCTATTATCAAGGGTACGATTGGCGTTCTTGGTGGAATAGGAAAGACCGTTGGTGGTATCTTTGGATGGGGTACAAAAGACAAGAAACTGCAAAAGGAAATCGAGGAGCACCAAAAAGCTATCGAGAAATTGCAGAATGCTTACAACGACCTCAAAGAGGCGATGGATAACGCCTATGATATAGCTGAGTTGGCTAAATACAATGACGAGATGATTAAGAATCTCGAAATGCAGAATGCCAACTTGGAGTCTATGATTAAGGCGGAGCAGGATAAGAAGAAATCCGACGACGACAAGATTGAGGAATATCGCAAGCAAATTGAGGCTAACAATAAGGCTATCAAGGAAGCTGAGCAAACTCTTACAGAGGAGCTTGGAGGCTTCGGCAAGGAGTCTAACTTCAAGTCAGCAGCGCAAGCGTTCGCCGAGGCTTGGGTAGATGCTTTCAACGAGGGCAGCGATACTCTTGAAGCTCTAGAGAATAAATTTGATGATTACTTCAACAATATGCTAAAGAAGCAATTAACCGCAAGAGCGGCAGAGAAGTACATACAGCCTATTCTCGATGCGTTCGATGCAGCCGTTGCAGAGAATAGTGATGGAGACAACAACGGATTGGAAGTAACCAGGTCGGAAATTGAAGCCATCAATAAACTCAAAGACAAGAACCTAGCTGCATTCGATGAATACGCCAAGGCTCTTATGGAGGTACTCAATGTTAAGCCAAGCGGCAGCTCTAACATCTCTGCCTTACAGCAGGGCATTCAGTCTGTAACGGAATCAACCGCACAAGCTCTTGAATCGGTTTTGAATAGTATGAGATATTACCTAGCTCAGCAGCAAGCAGATGTAAGGACTATTCGCGATACGTTATTAGAAAGGTTGGGTAATACTCTAACATCTATATCGCAAGACTCGGCAAACTCCCCTATTCTTGTGGAGCTAAGATTACAGACCGGGTTACTAACAGACATCCGTGATACATTAGACTCTTGTGTTAAGGCCGGACACAAACAAGGACGTAGTGGTATTAAGGTATTCATGAACTAAAAAGCAGCACAACAAAGCGCAAGGAGTAAGACCTTACGCTTTGTTTTTTTCTATCTTACACCCCGGGCTTGTAGTACAGAGTAAGAACAAGACACATTCCATTAGCTGCCACTCCCTTATGCATGGTTGCAAGCAATGCTCTCGCCTTATCGTTTGGAGATGTAATATTGCCCCAAATTTTTCTAATATCCTTATCTGTCCTCATAACTTTCAAGAATATATGTTACACCATTATTACCACCGCCCTTGTACATGGTAGCGCATAGGGTAACAGATTTCTCTCGCCCCCCCGAAGCTGCTTGTGAATTAAATCCAATTGATGCTTTGCCGTCATTGCTCTCTTAATTCTAAAACAAACGGACGTAGGTCAAAACCACCTACTCCATGAGAATAGTAAGCGGTCAACGTTCCGCATTTCTTCTTGGGGGGGGTATGTATAACTATTGACTTATACAAAGTCGGGTAAAATACTAATCTATGTTGCATAAACTTCTAATATATATGGTCTATAACCTCTTGTATCATATCCTTTATGATAAGATGCTTCGATACCCCCCCGATGGAATATTCCACCAAAGAGAATGTTCTTAATCCTCCGTTAATCTGTGGATGTACTTGGTATCTTCTCATATAAACTTAAAATTATCGCCCTTACATTTCTGTTCGGGTCGCATCCTTTCCAATCATTCGCCATTAAAGCTTGACATTTTCTTTTTTTTGTCTGCCACGGCTTGAAATGATCAAGCAAATACTCTCTCATATACTTCAAGTAAGTAATTAATCTGTCCACCCGACATTACGGAACTTGTCTTCTCGTCGGGTCTGCAAGAATAGGCAAGCAGAGTGCTTCTTGTGCCATATTTCCGCTCGCCTAATGAATATTCTTTCCATACCTTTTTGCCGAGTTCCGTGCGGTATTGGTTAAGTATTTTCTTTCTCATATAATTCTAACACCTTTATCCCCAAACCGCCACCTGCATCTGTTTGACAACAAATTGCCCCCCCGTAAATGGAGTAAAACCTATGACGTTGCCGGGTAGTATTTCCCCATTCGTGATTTCCGTTAAGCTGTATCGGTCTTTTCATAAAATATAATCAACATATTGTCTTTTGCCACCGAGGTAAGAGAACTTGATTTAAGCCCTCTAAGCTCTATTTTTTGAAGGTGCGAAGAATTACACCATTCACCAACAGAACGTCCCCTAATAGCTGCTATATTCGCTCTCATAAAGATTTAACAAGCAATCACTCTGTGAATTGTTCCCTGCTCCGTGAGCACCGACACACAAAGCCATCGCCTTGTTTGATTTTATAAGCCCCCCCCCCTACGGCTAATTCTTATTTGTCTCATATACTCTAAATATATACCCCCCCGATGTGCAGTCTGTAAACACTGATGTTTTACAGAAACAAATGATATTGTACCAAATTCCGTTAGACTTCCTTTGTGTCCGTCATTCTGATATGGTCTTAGCCCATCCCTTGTAACAGATACCCCGTATAGTCTACATTCTTTCATATATCTCTATTATTCCTGTGTGCTGTCTGTGCCCCGGAAAATACCACCAATCCTTGTATTTTGTATTCAAGGCTGCTGATTTCTTTATGGGGGGGGGTAACACCATTACCCATATTAAACGCTTGCATCCTCATATATTTTACGAAGTCTTTGCTGTTCCAAGCGATACCCAAGTTCGGCAAGCTCACGCTTTTCTGCATCTGTAAGGTCTGAATATTCACTCGAGCCGTTCAGCCAATCCATAACTTCATTTACGCTAACTTGCGGCTCTAACAGATAATCCTTTAGCTTTTTCTTGTCTGTCCGTTCTATAAGTTGTCGGACTGTATCATCTTTCAGATAGTACTTTTCATCCGCTTTCTCTTGAAGTATATCCTTGATTACAAGTCCTCTGTCTTCCGGCTGCGGAATATCCGTCTGCAGTGGCGGTAAGGCAAATGGATCGTTCTCGTCATAGAACAATGAATCTCCTGCAACTTCCCTTGTTCTTATGTTAGTCCAATAAATACGCCTTCTGTTTTGTGCCGATACCAAAGCTGAATTAATGTGAACACCGCGCACACCGATAGCGTGAGAAAGGCATCTTTCCCATTTCTCCAACATCTTGACGTTTTCAAGAAAGAAATAAATATCCGGATTATACTTACGTAATTCTGTAAGTATTCGCATGTATTCCCAAAACAGATAGGACTGACCTTCAAACTGAAAGTTCTGTGATTTTAATTCAAGGTATCTTTTAAGGGTATAAATCTCTTCGCCTTTCTTTGTACTCATACCTTTCATCTTGCCGGAAAACGAAAAGTTAGTACACGGTGAGCCTCCCATAATTATATCGGGAACACCATATTTTTCTACAATTTCATCCACATTTAACTCCGTTACACTACCCAACTGGATAGTATCGGGGAAGTTATGCTGCGTGTTGGCTATTGCGTATTTGTCTATTTCAGATGCAAGGTAAGTATCTATCTTTGCACCTATGCCACGGAGAGACATTTGCCCCCCCCGAAATTCCGTCAAACAAAGACAAAACCTTTATGTCGTTCAGTTTCTCTTTTGGTATGAAGCTGAAAATATACTTTATCGTCTCGATGTTCCACCCATTACCCAAGCCTTTGTATTGCTGTGTTTCAGATGTAATAAACTCGTAATCATGCGGCAGCGTTTGCAACTCCGCACACTCTTGCGGTGTTAGTCTACGTATTGCGGCAACATATTTTATTCCGTTCACCTCGAAGTCTATACCCTGCTTGTTGTCAGGCATGGAGCTTTGAAACTCTTTTAACTGCTTCTCTTTTACCTGTCGATAAATATCTCTTGCTATTTCTTCTTTTCCCATATATTCAATACTAAATTATCCATAATAAAAGTAACAATAGTACCACTCTTTAAGTCAGGGCGTACCTGATAGGAACGCATAGATGAGCGGTTACACCACGTATTTCTTATTCCACTATCATACTCTTTTCTAAACTTTCGCCCCAACTCGTTACGATACTTATTTAAGATGATTTCAACCATTTACTACACTTGATATCATGACGGTTGCAAGTTGCATCCTTCCCGTTAACAACCTCCACGTTTACATCTCCATAACAGTACAATTCAAGATTACCGTCGTTTTTAATTATTACATTTGGCGTTTTGCAGATATACAGCTTACAAATGTTTCCACTTCGGTTATATATTACAGAACAATCCCCTACAACTAAATTTATGGTTGCAGTAAGGACAAACCCGGATTTAGGATTTACATACATAGTGCTTGTATATCCATCTTTGTTTCTTAGGTATTGACCGTGTACGTAATTTCTGAAAACGCTCTCTTCAAGATATTCCAAACTTACACCCCAGCCAAATGCCATAGCATCGGCAAGAAACTCTATACCATTGCTGTCAAGAACAAGATCCATGAGATCTTTCTCTGTCTTGCATGCATCCCATAAGTCTTTATACTTTCCACATAAGCCTAACTTTAGAGCATTTCTTTTTAATGACAGTAATTCATTCTTCATATTTAAAGCCTTTCTCTTATTCTGTTTAGATAAACAATATACGCTTTATCATACTCTATATACATTCTCGCCTTTTTTACGCACCTCATAACGCTACGTTGCGTTAAAGAAGTCATTAAGGCAAGTTGTCTATAACATACCGCATATCTGTCGTGGAGAATATATAGACACAAATTTCTTGCAGCAGCCCTCTTGAATGGAATGTTGCCGTTGCCGGTATATATTTCTTCATCGGATATTCCGACAGTAAAACATACAAGCTTTCTAACCTTTTCTTCTATATATTCTACCAACATTTAGTGCTCCTTAAAAATATTTCCAAATATAGGCGACCACTGTTTTGCGTTTTCATCCAAAAAACCTCTTTCAACAAGCATATCACGCATCACTTTAGGACAACTCGGCAATAAAATATGCGTTGAGTTGCTATTTTTCCCAGGATTCTTTACCTCAAACGCCTTAAGCATCAAATGAGGAATATCTGAATGTTTGCGCTTTGTAATATAATTCTGAATAAACGGAATAAATATACCATCACATACAACACCCCGGGCATCCTCTGCTCGGACAATTCGACAATCTTTAAATCTACCGAAGTCTATATCTATATAATCACCCGGATTAACCCACCCCATATCAAACCTCCTTTTCTTTCTTTATTGCATCTACAACAATCTCGTTTGCTATCGCTTGCTGCCCATGCTTAAAATCTTCTTTCAACTCAGCTTCTGTCTCTGGAGAAACCTCACTGTTCATAATATCATCAAGCTCTTTTGTCTTTTCTGTAAGATACTGCAAGCGTTCTTGTGAGAACTTTGCAGCTTCCTCCATATCAACAAAAGCAACAATGGGATGTGTAAGATTTGCTTCCGTCATAATTATTTCAGCATCAAGAATGTCCATATAAGTTACACCAGTACCCGGATATTCGTCTTTTTCGTGCCCCTTGGCTGCCTTGTGCATCTCTACAAGATTACAGAGCCATACATAAAGGTTCGTTTCAACAACCTCTCCATTTATATTTACTGCCCAGGCTTTTGTTCTTACCTCAAAACCTGTGTGCGTGTGGAATATTGCAGCGTCTTTGAGTATCACAACAATAAAACGACCAAAATCCACAACGTCTTTTATTTTACTTTTATCAATACCGGTTATTGTATTTAGTAGCCCAGCATTGTTATCCACCTTTTTCTTCTTTGCTATCCTTGCCATAATATTTTGATTTTATAAATTCTTCCTTCTTCCGTACTCACATATCAACGTTGCATCGCATTTATTGTCATCCATATTCTTGCATTTCGGTGTCCGTCTGAAATCCACGTCAGGGAACAGTCGTCTTGCAGCGTTTATGGATGTCGGCTTGTTGTTTATGCTTTTCTTTCCGTCCTTGCTTTTATATACCTTGTCTTCCGTTATCCACATCTCCTTCTGCCATGTCTTAGGCGGCACGAGGTGATACGGAATACCCAAGGCGATAAGAAGTCCTTGCAACACCCCAAAAGTCTCTCCAAACGAGAATGTAGCCTTTGCCGATGAACCGAACACGGCATGGATACTCTCCATACAGCAGACGATTTCGCCCCCCGACAATACAGCAGCATTTTTTAGGTATAGTACTACATCATAGTAGTCATTCTCCGCAATGGACAGAAAATCTATATCTTGCCCTTTTATAACTGTTATATAACCCTTACTTCCCGGGTCAATGCCTATATATGTCTTACTCATTTTTCAACAATTTTATTTCATCTTTAATATAAAACACCGCTTTCTCTAAATCCTCGATACGCTTTTCCCTTTCAGATTTATCCCCGTCAATCTTGCCTTTTCTCATCAAATACTTCAATGCATTTCCAATAGCAAAATCAAAATGCCTACAAATATCCAAAGGCTCAACACCGCACAAGTCCTTTAGCCAAGAGTAGTGGGACGGATGATTAACTTGCTCTTCCTTCGTTTCGATATATTCACATCCGTTTCGATGTAAGTTTGGCTTAATATCGGCAATAGTCCCATACTGCATAATAAAGTCAAGAAAAACATAATAAAACCTCTTCACTTCAAACATTTGGAGTGATACAGATGCAATATTGTGCGGTGCATTAATAATGAGTATCTGAAAAATTGGTTGTTGTTGAGACAGAAGAGTTATCTTATCACCGGAACACGTTTCTATATTTACGGCATATCCACTCGGAAGCCAATCATCATCATGTATTTTTGCCTCTAAACGTATCTGTTCGTTTTCGTCCGGTAGTGTAAACCTTAATCCCTCTTTTATATCTTCTTTCTTAATCATATCCTATTCCTCCTTGTCTTTAATCATCATCTTTAATGAAACTTTCCGATACAGGCTCTCTGAGATATTTCTTGAAATTACCTCCGTTTATCCACTTATTGTAAATATCCTCGCCATCACCCGACCTTTTTATCATATCTATGACTTTAAGCCAATTACGTTTTATGTGAGGGTATCTTTTGTTTTCTGTAATTTTCTGCCGAGGAGAGGATTCAGGACAACCCAAACATCCAATCCTTTTACACCCTCTATCATACAATTCGCAATGCCGTATATTGAGCGTATCAAGAAATCCCCAAACATCATCATCTGTCCAATTTATAATTGGAGAAATCAGTAAGCTTTCCTTCCCTCGAATACACCCCAATACACTTTCCTTGTCAATATTGTAAATACCTATAGATGGTTTTCTTCCACGTTTTTCCTTATTACGCTTAACTCTAAAAGCATCCAATTCTTCAAGAGTTCCGCTAAATTTACGTCCACTTATTTCTACTTCCTTACGGTTAGACCGTTGAGTACTTTCTGAATGACGCACACCTATCAGTGTAACCTTTCCTGCCCCTGCACCTTCCTTAAAAACAGAGCAACACCATCTTATTTTTCTTGTTGGCAACAACTTACGTTTTATCGCCTCATTAAAAATACTTACATTTGGCTTTATCATCTCAACATCTGGATATTGTTGTCTAACAAAGCGTATCACTTCGGGCGGATCAACACTCGTGAGGTTCATGTGTGCCTGGAACTTTACTCCTGCCAACTTTGCTATATGGTAAAGACACTGACTGTCCTTACCGCCACTGAAGGCGAGGAAATATCCGTTCTCGGAGTCGTAAGATGTTGCAAGACGCTCCGCCCTGCGAAGCAAAACTACGCTGTAAAGTATTTTGCTCTGCATCTCAGAAGAAAACCTTTGAGTTATTTCCTTGTATGTAATATCCAGTTCGGAATTTATCATACACAACGTGTTTAATTTTACAATGTTGGTAACTCTTTACCGTCCGTAGTTCCAAACAAGAACTCTGATGCTTTAGTTATGCGCCCATACTGCCCGATAACCTTAGAACGCTTCCGGTCTTTCATCTCCTTACCTGAGTTATCCAAATCCTCGCTACCATCAGCTCTGTAGTCCGTAGACACCTCACGTTCATCAAGAGCATTCTTCCTTACATCCTCTTCCAGGTTTCTTAGCTGCCTATCAATAAGAATATCACGTATGACGCAATTTAACTCCTCGCCTTTGGTTTCTCTAAGCAAACGCTTTTCAACCGGACACGAGGGCATATAAAGCTGTTCTGTGGCTTTTATTCTCTCCTTTTCGGGAACACTGAAAACACCATAGTCTTCAAGATATAGATACGGATAAATGTTCACTACACCCATAACGGGAGACATTCTGCCGCAATCGAGGATAATATTAAGCAATCCATGACCGTTACGTCTTGCAATAGCGTAGCTCTCATCAAGATTACGCTTTCTGACAAGAATAACAGCCTCTATCCAAAAGTTGTCATCCTTACCCTTGCCTTTATATTGTTTTGGTAGCTCTTTCAGGTGTGCATTTTGAAGAGCCACCGCTAAAGATTCTTCCTTTATTCTCATACTATATCCATTTTACAACCGTATCGCCTTTATATCCCTTTTGCCACACAAACCAAGCATAACAGACGCAGCTATTTGTTTTGTACGTGCTGAAATCCCCGTTTCTTGCGCAATTCTGCCGCTCCGAGAACACATATACCGTCTTTGGCGGATTTGCATCAAAAAGCTTTCTTCTTGCTTTCCCTTCAAGAAACGTGAGTTTTAGGAACATCGCCACTTTATTTCCGTTAGGGATGTATGACAGAGCCTTTTCCGTAAACTCCTTTGCTTTTGAATATGGCGGATTGGTAATAATATCACCCATCCAACTTCCACTACCCGACAGAAAATCAAGAGTTTCATTGCCCATTCTGTCTACAATATCACTTTCGCGGACTTCCTTGCCGTATTCTTTCATCTTCTTTGACAGATGCCCTTCCCCACACGCAGGCTCCCATATCTTGTCAGAAAACTTTTCTCGCTTAAACAGCGCATCTATTGTTACAGGGTCTGTAGCATAATAATCCCTTTCTGCTCTTTGCTCTTTTGAATGATTGGAAGCACCAATTATCTTGAACAAATCACCAGGCTTACCCTTCCAGTCCTTTTCACTCACTCGCAGCCTCCTTTCCTTTGTTTTCAAGCCATTTCTCTATTGTTGTATCATTCATAGAGAATGTCTTTCCGAATACATTAGTCAGCTTTATATCGCATTGCAGATACGGCAAGTCTTTGATAACATCACTTTTTGGCTCAACGGCATCCGTAATATAGAACAACGCCTTTCTTTGTCTGTAGTCATCATGCCATAGTATTAAACACCCCTCCATCCTATCAAAGAAATCCGCCCAGGTATTATTCATGACAACTATCTGCTCCGATACAGACACAGATACGGGTAATTCCGGATTACACCCAAACACATACAAAGACAGCGTAGATGATGTCTGTTCTCTTGTCGCTTTGTCCGCAATATAAACTCTTGCAGAATTACTCTCAGGATAAGATTCTACATATACTCCCTTCTGTTTGCCAACAGCATTCAGTCCGGTCATGGATTTATATCTAATAAAGCCGTAATCATCCTCCAGACTTGTGTCTTTCTCGTCCAGAGCAACATAAACCCCGTCCTGCTTCTTGTATCTCCGTATGTAAAATTTCTTCTCTGCCATGCTATATATATTTACACAATACAAAGTTAAATGCAATCCAAACAACAACAAAACACATCTATCTTCTATATATATATTATTATATTAATTTAACAATTATCGCATCTATATATATTAAAATATTTAACAATGTACGCATATAGATAAGGGTTATCATATGTCTAACCATATATTATCATATAGTTCAATATATGTGTATACAATAGGAACAATGATAATATATGAACATATATAACCCTTATAGAAGTATAAACATACGAGCCGTCCGGACAACAGACCACAACACGGCAAAAACACAGAAAAGACAAAATAAGACGTTCTAAGACGTTTTCTTGCTACAAGACTTATAATTTACCACAGAAAACATAAAACTCGCTTAAAACGGCTTAAAAGTGGGTTAAATCGAATTTGACAACATGCGTGTACTTGCTGAAAAATAAAAAAATAAAAAAATTTTGAAAAAGAGCGGGTCCGGGTGCTGCTCCCTGGTTGCCGGGGGGGGGGGATGCAAACACGGCAAACACGGCAAATATAGACTACATGCAAGACGGTTATACTCTATATTGCAAGCGTAACGAACGTCATGCACACAATACAAGCGCATGTAAGCGCATTAAATAGCAAGTAAGTACAATTACACGGAAACAACATACAAGCGTCTCTTATATGCGCTTACATGCAATTACAGATTATGCAACACGCATGTATATATGTAATAAGGCGAATTGCACACTATCTTACATATAACTTAATCGCACACGCTCTTATATTGCAGTGGGAGATATTTGCACTCGACATATACAACTGCAATTATACGCATATATATTATATATAATAGGTACACACACGCTAAAACACGTATATTTGTCAATATTTTCGAAAATAAACACTATTTCGTAAAAATAATCTGAGAAAAGCTTGCACGTATCAAAAAACCGCCGTATCTTTGCAACGTAAAATTTAAGGAACACGATTTATTAGCAAGAAATCAACCTTATATTACATGCGCTCTTTGACTTGCTTACAATACGCGGTGCAACGACATACATTATAGCATGCGGCGCGAGCGGCTGACAATTGCAGTTATACGTGTATAACAGCAAACAGGTACGACACAACGTGCGGTGCATAAGATATTGAGACTTAACGCGGTAATTATACTAATATACATATACGCATAACAGCAGCGTAATATAATATGCTGTTAGTCGTATAGTACTTAACTATATGGTTACTTATGCTACCAGACGGGCGGCGTCTGGATAATCTGAGTGTATAACAGCTAAATTATACACGTGCTAAGCAATAACACGTTAAACTAAAATGCAAAGGTAGGGTGCACAACGTACACCGTGCAACATTAATCTAATTAGCAATTACATCGCTATATATTACACTGATTATGATAGCTATCATAACAGCAACGATATATACATATATCTAATTGCATGTAATTAGTGGTACGGCATGGTAGAGTCGTATGGTTATACCAATACAGATATGGAGTACATCAACGGATGGAAACGGCTGTATATAACTATACAGATAGCTACTGAGTATAGGGGGCGGCTCCCTATAGTGCCACAATAATAAAACCCGCTACAATTGCAGCGGGCTGTACAATATACGGATAATCCGCATAACTTGCACGATTTATTAGCATCTGCAAAGTTATTGCTATAATTCCGTATCTGCAATTAAGTAAACATTTATTAATAATTAAACAGATACAATTATGTGTAAACTTAATCAAAGTAAGTTACGCGCCGCCGGGTACACGGCGTTCGAAATGTGCGCTGCAAATTACATCGTTGATAATGATTTGCAGCCGGGCGCGACGTTTTGTGGTGTTCCGGGACATAAGAGATATGGTAAGTCCCCGGAAAGAATTGAAGTCAACGAAAATAGCAGTGAAACGCTGCAATTCACGCGAAATACCGCCCGTGAGGGCTTGAAAGTGGTTACAATAGATATTGCAACCTACAGCAACGGAAATAACACTAACAACAATAATAATAACCCTAAAAAGCAAAACAAAATGAACAACAACAATAATAACAACAGCACAAACAACAACAATAATATGGATATAAACAACATGCTCGCATCTTTGTTTTCTCAGCAGCAACAAGCCGGGTACGACAAAGCAGCACAAGAGTACAGCGAACAAATTTCAGCACTGCAAAAGCAGATAGAAGAGCTAAAGAACAAAGGTACAGGAACTATAATCAACGTTACAATAGACGGAAAACAACACAAGACGGAAACAGATAATATCCTTAACGAACACTTTGAGAACGTCTTACAATTGCTTGCAAGTGGTTCAAATGTTTACCTATACGGCCCGGCCGGTAGTGGTAAGAACGTAATGTGTGAACAGCTTGCAAAAGCTCTTGACGTTGATTTTTACTATCAGAATACAATCCTTACAAAGTTTGATTTATCCGGATATACAGACGCAAACGGAAATTATCAAGAAACGGAATTCTTTAAGGCGTGGAAAAACGGCGGCTTGTTTATGTGCGACGAGCTTGATAATTCACAAGCTGAGGCTATAATTGCACTTAATGCAGCACTCGCAAACGGATATTTCACTTTTCCAGGATACGGCAAACTAAAGAAACATCCGGACTTCTATTGTATTGCAGCCGGCAACACAAACGGACAAGGTGCCACTGAAGAGTATTGCGGCCGTTACCAGATGGATGAAAGCAGCCGTGATAGATTTGCTTTTGTTGAAATAAATTATGATAGCCGAATTGAAGACAATATCTGCAAAGAACATAAAGACGTTGCAGAATTCGTTCGTGAACTTAGAACAGCAGCGACTCAATTACAGATTAAATTAATAGCCGGATATCGTGCAATGAATAACCTTTGTAAATTCTATAACAAAGATACAAAGTTTGTTCTTAATGCTTTCGTATTCCGTGGAATGAACAAAGACGATATTAATCAGATATTCGCCTTACTTACTTGCAAGACAAACAAGTACTATAAAGCAATAGCAGAAATGTTAAAGTAATTATTAATCCGTGCACTCTATATAATTAGAGTGCACACAAAGAAAGAAAATCATGAAATATATAACAGAGAAATATAATAGTTTATTGGATTTTAAAAAATCATTAGAAAGAGAAAGCGTCGGCTATACGGCTAAAGAATTTAATCCGGACTTCATTGGTTGCCAAAGCGAAGAAAAAGCAAATGAATTGTTATTAAACGGCGATCAAAAGTCAGTAAGAATGATTAATGAAAAACAAAAAAAGAGTTTTGTTCAAAGCAAGAACAAACTTTATAAATCAAATATCGGCTTTACGCCCTGTATGGGGGCGGTTATGGCCGGACATCCGTGCAATATGTATAATATCCGTTCGGTTAAATACAAAGATAGTAAGATTATTAATATATTTTATGCGCTTGATGTTGATTGGCGTGTTAACCATAAAGATATTGCCGCGGTTGGAGCAAAAATATTAAATGTTGTTGCAAGCCTGGAACATATTGGATATAGAGTAAATCTGTATGTTACATCCGTTAGCCACCCTGTTATAGGGGCAAAAAGAAAATGCGACTTCAATAAATTGCTATCTTTGTTTATAAGAATAAAAGAAAGTGGGAAACAATTAAATATCTCAAAAATAGCGTTCCCCCTGGCAAATCCCGCATTTTATAGGTGGTTTTCATTCAAGTGGAATAATACGGTGTGCAAAGATATTGTAAATACTGTTGTACTTACTACAGAAGACTATATTTTCAAATATAAAGAGAGCATCTGTAAAAACTTTAGATTTACAGAAAAAGATTTTATTATAGAATCTTATTACACTCTGAAAAACAAATCAGAAACAGCAATAATGAAAGATATATTAAGATAAAAATCCGTATCGGTTAAAAGCCAACAGCCGGGTGCAAGTCCCGGAACGGAACAAACATTAATAACTAAAAACAAATACAATTATGAAAGTAAATGTAATATTCGGTAGCGACAAAGAAAAAAGTAACTTAAAAAAGAGTTTAGTAATTATTGCAATTATTATATCCTTTGTATGCGGGTGCCAAATTGGATACCACGGAGCAAATCATAAAATCCGCATGCAGCGCAAACAATATGCTGCAAGAATGCAAGAACTACAAAGCGATAATGAAGAATTGCAAGACAATTGGAACGACTTAAACAAAGTATATAAAGAACGAGTTTTCCAGAATATCAACACTAAATTAGAAAGATAAAATGATACTATTATTATTTATTGCATCCTTAGTCATGTATGCCGCCGGGATATACGTCGGCATACATATTAAAGAATTTACTACAGAGTGATTTAAAGCCGTTCTAACGGCTTATCTTACCAAAGGTGGGCAATTACTCACCTTATAGTTTTAAACGTCTTAAATCAAGCGAAAAAAAATGAAAAATATTACTTTAACAATTAAACAACTTTGGTGCTTAAAAATAATTTTCAAAAGCATAATTGACGCCCTGGAAAAAAGTAAGAACGGAAATTATTATGTAAACAACAAAAAATTCTTACTTGTATTAAATGCAAAAGAATACCGTTCATTAATAGAAATTGACAAAAAGCTATAAGTATGAAAGAATTAAAGAGATTGGTTGCATCCCTCAAATTATTAGGGGTGGTTGCAAAAATTGAGAATACAGAAATCGAAACGTTACCAAACGGAACAAAGGTTGAAACGTCTGAGGCGGTTATCCGCAAAGATAATTGTATGTGGTACGTGTTTATGGATACATCCGAAATAGAAACACGCTTTGAAGTTCATTTTTATCTTAATGATAATTGCGTATACGACCAGGTATATTATAACTCAATATTCGGTGTTGCAAAGCAAATCTTTGTAGACTTAGAGCTAACTGAAAGCAAATAGAAAATCAGCCGTTGGAAAGCTAAAGACTTGCATCCTAAAGCGAGATTAGGAACGGCACAATTTATTAATTATTAAATGATAATGATATGGATATACTAAAAGCAGCCGTGTATTGCGGCACGTACGGCAAATATAATGCCGGTAGTCTGAGTGGTGGTTGGTTGCAACTTGCCGACTACAAAGACGCAAATGAGTTCCTAAAAGCTTGCAAGGAGCTGCATAAGGATGAAAAAAGTCCGGAATTTATGTACCAGGATACCGAATATGTACCAAAGGAATTTTATTCAGAGTCTGAAATATATCCGGAAATCTTCATGACTATACAAGCAATAAAAAGTATGTCTGAAGAGCAACAGGCGGCTTTTGAGGTCTATTGTGAAGAGAATGCAGCAATACCAGACATGTTTGATGTTGATGAGTTCTTTACATCTTACAAACCCTCAAAAAAACAAGACAAATTCAGCCCGGCTTTGCCTGAATTTTTCGAATTAATCAAGAAGAATAATACAAAAGATTGGTACGATTATCTCAAAAAGAAGACGGCGGCTGTTCTAAAGATAGAACAAAACGGCGGTTATATAGTTTTTGAAAAACCTCAAATTGAGAAAGAGTTCTGTTGGGGGTACGGATGTCAAGGATTAACACAAGAAGAAGCATCTGAACTTTGTGAAAATTTTAATGAGGATGATTTTATCGGTGAAAATCTATACAAGTTTGACAGGGAATATAAGCGAACGTTAGAACAGTTAGACAAATATGAAGATATTACTATAGGCTTTAACGATTCATCTTATGGTTTTATTGAATGTTGGGTTAAAGATAAATTCAGTACACCGGATCCAAATAATGAAATAACCCTAAAGAAAGATGATGCATCCGCATTTAGAATTTTATATAAGGAAATTCTTGAAGAAATGAGGGAAGACTTCAAGAAAAAGCTCAATATATATTTAAAGAAGTACGGATTAAGTAAAATCCGGAAGTGGACTTATTGGGCGGATGAATAAAATCAGGTAGATACGGTTAAAGCCGTTCGGGGTGGATGCAATGTTCACCCTACCTACGAATAAGTTTAATTAAAAAAAATAAAACCAATATGACTACATTACTAAGAGAAAACGAGCCACAATATAAGGCTATAGACAAAGGTTTTAAGAACCTTACAACAATAGAACTTTTATCTATCATTCTAAGCGATAGAGATGCATCAATAGAGGTTGCAAAGAAAGTAGATACGTTACAAGAATTGGTAAATTTACAGATGCAAGACCTATTGCAAATACCCGGAATAGGTAAGACAAAGGCGAATAAAATACTTGCAACAATAGAACTTGCAAAGCGTTTATCATTTAGTAATCACAACAATAATTCAGAACGGTATGATAATGCGGTTACTATATTCAACTACATGCTTAGTAAAATTGGATATATAGACCACGAAGAAGCCTGGGTGTTGTGCTTGAACAATTCTTTTAAGATGATAAAGGCCGAAAGAATTAGCACCGGAGGACTAACCGAAACGTCTTTTGACATCCGTCAGATATTAAGAGCAGCTTTAATAAACAAAGCAACAGTTATAGCAGTAGCACATAATCATCCGAGCGGCAACTTGCAGCCAAGTAAGGATGATGATAATGTTACAGCAAAGCTAAAAATGGTAGCGCAAACAATGCGCATCCACTTAATGGATCATCTAATAATAAGTGATAGCGGTTATTACAGCTATTACGAGAAAGGGAAATTATAGTTTTAATGTTAATAAATGAAGGATTGGTATAAGGAGTTAAACAAACAGCCTACAACCGGATGCGAGTTCCGGTTGCCAACTAATAACAAAATATACAATTATGGACAATTTAGACATCTTACAAGCTCTGTATAGTATAATAGTCAGTATGATACAGAGAGATAAAGTTGAGTATCGCGACGTGGGATGCTTTACTTTAAGAGAAATAAGCAAAAAGCTAACAATAGGCATTAAGAGAGATTACAAATATTCTGTAATAAATCTACAGGTGGGAAATAATTTCAGTTGCAGTTTTAATACCGGACGTGTATTTGCGCTTGCATCTAAGTTTGAAACAATCTGCAAAATAAAGCAAAAAGACAAATTTAAAATCGCAATAGAATTAGTAAACAACAAATATAAATTAAAAGATTATGGAACAAAAATTAATTAACATCCCCGCGTGGGGTATCGAAAGCGAAACGGGTTACAAGCCTTTGACAACATTCTGGGAAGACTTCTCTATTGCAGATGCATTTGGCGAAGATGCAGTAATAGATACTTTCATACGAGCTTTCAAAGAATGGAAAAACAATTACAAGTATTTAACCGAACTTGTAATTGTTTTAAATCATAAGATTTTTCAGTGGTATCAAGTCGATGAAAATCTTGCAAGAAATTACGACGAGCTTTACCGCTTTGCAAACGATTATGCTGCAAATAATCTCAAAGGTAAAGAGCTGGAGTATTACTACTATATAACGGATTAAATGCAATAAAATATGGAAAACAAAATATTTCAACAGCTTTCTAAAATCCAAAAGCTAACATCCTTAATGCTCTTTAGGAAAGATTTATCCCTTTATCCTGAGCTAAAAGAATGTTTTAGCGAGACAGAGGAAAGAAAAGAGTACGCTTACATCTTATGTGTTAATGGCAAAATTAAAAAGCCGTTAGCTGTAAGTTGGTGGAGTACAGAAAAACAAATGATACAAACAAAAGGGGATATGCACGCGGCTGCATACGCTTTTAAGAAAACTGCATCCATTCTTGTATACGAGAAGAAAGATGTAACATGGTGGAAATATGTAGAATCTCACAATCTTTACAACTTCCACCACATCCCAACAGAGATTAGAATTACAAAGGACAACAAAATAATTTACGAAAAATAAACAATATATTAATAATATATGCGTTATGGATAATGTGAAAAGATATGTGATATACAAACGTGTTTCCACAAAAAAGCAAGGCCGTAGCGGTCTCGGATTGGAGGCACAACAAGAGATGTGTATGCATTATGTAAATACGATGCACGGAGAAGTAGTTGCGGAATTTCAGGACGTGGAATCTGGAACACACAGAGACCGCCCCGGACTTTGGCAAGCAATAGACGCTTGCAAGAAGACAGACGCGACTCTTGTGATAGCAAAACTTGATAGACTTGCAAGAGACGTTGAGTTTGTGTTCAAGGTAATAAACTCAGGTATTGATATTTACTTCTGTGATATGCCTATTATCAACACTATGATTTTAGGTGTGTTTGCATCTGTTGCACAATATGAAAGAGAACTAACAAGCAAGCGTACAAAAGATGCGCTTGCTGCAAAGAGAGCACGCGGCGAACGTCTTGGCAGGCCTAAAGGTACAAGTATGGAGGAAGCTTGTCAGGCAAGTAGTATTGCACGTCGCAAAAGATCTTTGGATAATCCGGCCAATAAAACAACCTGGGAAATCATTAGGATGCACACTAAGGATTTTGCAGAGGTTACAAAACCAAATATGGAGGCAGCTCTAAAGACTTTAAATAATATGGGCATAAAGACGGTTAAGGGTATGGACTTCAATATCGAACGTCTTTGGTCTGCATACTACAACATCAAGAGGATGAAAGACGGATTGGATAAGTTTAACAATAGCAACAAGGAGGAATAAAATGGCAATACTGATTTTCATCTGGATAGTGGGCACTCTCTTTGATTGCGCCCTTGGAAGAAATAAATAAATACAAAACATTTTCAGCCCTCGACAACACGGTTAAGTCAAGAATATGGAAAGAAATGACGTAAGAGTATTAAAAAACATCAATAGCACATCAGATGCACAATATCTTGTAGTCCTCGATAAAGAGATAGAGAATTACGCGGCCGATGGCACAAGCTATGATTATAGCCTTGAGAACGAAGAATCAACCTGTTGGAGCGACCTTGAGAGTGAGCTTGAAGACAAGTATAAAGGGCTTGTATTCGGTCTGGAGGGCGACAATGAGATTTGCTTCGATGAGTGGCAGTCGGACGCAGATGCTCTTAACGAGGCAGAGAAAACAAACAAAATTCAGGAGATACGCAAGTTTGCCGCCGACTGGCTTGATGAGCATGTATGGCACGATGAGCCGCTTTTCTGGAACTACTTCGATGGCAGTAATTGGAAGTCTGTTCTTCTGAAAAGTTCAGATTCAGGGATTGATGACAATAAACCCTTTGAACTTCTTGATAATAATGACAAGGAAGCCCAAGATGTTCTCGCAGCATATAACAGGGCAGAGGATGCAACCCCCGAATGGGAGAATGGGTTCTTCACCTACCACGATGAGGAAACCGGATATGACATCCGTTTCGCTCAGTGGAGTAACAAAGCAATGATGGCGGAGGTATTCTAAGCTAAGTTTTGTCATTAAACGCTGCGCTATCGGCATGACGGGCAATAACTTAAAACAACAATAATTATGGATTTAGGATTATTAATAATTGGAGTTCTCCAAATTATCTTGTTTTTCAAGTTATGGGGGATGTGTAACAATGTTGCAGCGTTGAGAAAGAAGTTTGCTCCCGAATTGGAGCTATCTGAAAGAAAATCCTATGAATTTGAGTTAGGGATGAAGGTTATTGTGAATAGCCTCAACATGGGAGGTGTTATCATTAGCAAAGATAGCAAGATGATTAAAGTAAAGCTTGCAAATGATAAAACGACAGAAACCTACCCGTCAGACCTTACCCCTGTTGATTAGACATATTACCATAAAGCCCCTCCTGAGTGAGGGGCTTTTGCGTTTATTAACAAAATATCTTTCAAAACGCTTGCATGGTATTGGATAATTCCGTATATTTGCAGCGTTCAAATTAATAGCGGTATGATGCCGCATCTTCTTAGGAGGGTGCGTTTATTATATCTGTACATTTCGTAAAAAGTAATTCTATATAAGAATACTGCGCCGAGTCGAGGGATGAGAAATCACCTTCGGAGTTTGCTATTAAACTTGAACAACTCGTAGCGCAGTTTTTTATTGTTTAAATTAAATAGCAAATGGATAGTAAAATTGTTTTATCCAAAGAGAGTTCTGACACAGACCTCAAAAACTACTTCATGGGTGTTTTAAAACTAAGCAAATCCGAAGAAGATTTTCCTGTAAATCTTGATGACGTTTGGATGCTTGTCTATAACGAAAGAGGTAAGGCAACAAAAGCTCTTCGTAAAAACTTTATTGAAAATGTCGATTTTATCTTGGTTGCTCAGTCGGGCAAGCAAGATTGGGGAGGTAACAACCGAGTCGATTATTACCTATCAACATCGTGTCTTGAATATTTTATCGCACGAAAGAAAAGAGAAGTATTTGAAATATATAGGCAAGTATTTCATAAAGTTGCCAATACGCAAATTTCCCTTCCCGATTTTTCCAATCCTGCCGAAGCTGCAAGAGCATGGGCGAAACAATTTGAAGAGAAGCAACAACTCGCTTTGGAGAATAAGCGGCAAGCCGAACAACTTGAAGCAAAGACAACGGAAATCACAGAACTCAACACTGCCATTACCGAGATGCAACCAAAGGTAAGCTATGTAGATACCATCCTCCAGTGCAAAGATACCGTACAGGTAACTATCATCGCACAAGACTACGGCAAGTCCGCAAGAGCCTTCAACATCCTACTCCGTAACTTTAACATACAGCGCAAAGTCGGTACAACATGGGTACTCTATGGTAAGTATATCGCCAACGGTTACGTACAAAGCAAGGCGTTCGACTACACACGTTCAGACGGAACACAGGGAGTAAGAACCTACACTGAATGGACCCAGAAAGGACGTCTATTCCTTTATGAAACCCTAAAGGAACACGGCATCCTGCCACTTATCGAACAAGCATCTACTAACGACTAAAACAAAATCAAAAAAATGGAAAACAATAAAATAGAGATAAAGAGCGGAATACAAGAGTTGCTAATGAAGCTAACCGAAGTAAGGGACATTTTCAATAGGGAGTTCAAGGCTACTCCCGAAAACGAGTTTATCCAACAGACAGAAGTGAACTTTACAGACCACCTCGCCGACCTCACAGACGACATTACAACCCTTGCAGGCTACAACATACGAATAAGCCTCAACTTATAAATTTTACCCCACGTTGCAAAGAGAAATAGCGCAACGTGGGGATTTCTTCTTTTTAGTTCCGTAAAATCTACGGATGTAACCTCCGTTGAAGTTTCCCCAGAATTGGTGAAAACCTCAAAAATCTTCCTCCATTGGGGTTTTTGACAGAATTATCAAAAACCCCATTTTTCCTGAAACATAGGGTCAGCCGAATTTTCGGCACACCCCCCCTTGGAGGTCTCTTATTGCATCCAATACATGCTTGTGTTCTTTTAAAATATACGAAAGGTTATTTAACTATTCATCAATACTTTCTTAACTATTTTTATCAAACACAAAATTCATCAACTTTTCGTTAGCCTCGTTGATGGGCGCAAAATCCTTCTTGATATACAATTCAGTAACTTTCATCGCCGGGTCTGTATGGCAAAGCATATCATTCACCGTGTATTTATCCACCCTCACATCATTCAAGGCTATTGTAGCCATAGAGTGCCGTGCCGAATAGAACTGCAAGCCATCCAGTCCTAAATCATCCGCTACTTCTTTCAATCCCAAGTTTATCGCCCTGTTGAAAGATTCAGGAGAAGAAAACCTCTTGTGAAAGTTAAACACCCTCTCCCCCGTCCTGTCCTTGTATTTTTCAAACAAGGCTTTTATCTGCTTTGGAACAATCACTTGCATCTCCGCCCCGTCGCTTCTCCGGTCTTTGGTCTTGTTACGCTTGTAGACAATAGTAGAGCCATTCAGGACGCTTGCCGAGAACATATCGGTAGAGTTCATACCCATTAGACAGAAAGACAGCCTGAAGCAATCCAAAGCAAGATCGTGGCGACTTTGCATCCCTTTGATAATCTTGTTATCGTAAGATAAAGCAAATATGCGCCGTATCACTTCCAAAGGTAACGCTCTCTTTTCTGCCACGTTCTGACGCGGTGCGTGAAACTTCCTTAGCGAGTGCTTAATCATTATCACATCGTTGTCCTCATCGTTGTAGAAGTCCCTTGCATCGTTGAAAATCTTGACTATTGCGTTGGCATATAGGGATGCTGCTCTCGGCTTATCAGACAACGATTTTACAAACTCATTCATAACATTCACCGTTACCTCATGAAAGAGGATATTGTCGCGCCCGATAAATTTCTTCAAGGCATTTACCGCCGTTTGGTAGTTCTTCTTGCCTTTAGATGTAGATTCTTGCAGCCACTTGTCAGCATAGTCAGTAAACGACAACCCGGACTTCTTCTTTGCCGTGATATAATTTATCAACTCATCAATACTGACATCGTTGATTTCAAGGTTGAGTTCAGACATTTTCTTTCTGTAATACCTAATAAGCTCATCACACTTGTCTACTATATTCTGATTTTTTATTTTAAAAGATGGGGTTAGTTCTTTCTTCGTTACATACTCGGTTGTGGATATATACCTGACAACCCTGTTATGCGTTACACGGATAAGCACGTTCCAGGTTTTGTCCGCTCTCATTTTATCTTTTTTAATCACCATTTTCAATGTTGCCATAGTTCTTTATTTTTTGGGGTAAACAATAGGGTAAACAATAGGGTAAACAAATTGCCTTTACTTTTGGATTTTAAAGCCACTTTTAAAGATGCTCGTTGCTTTTAGAAGTCCCCGGGAAGGCGGTGAACGTGCCTGTAAGTGCCTATAAATCAAGAGGGAAGCCCTATTTAAAAGACTTCCCTCTGATGGGTGGCAGGTGGGACTCGAACCCA
>CAKQDG010000004.1 GCA_934219025.1 uncultured Prevotella sp.
GCTGCTAAGTATCTATAACTTTTTTCGAAATAGTTATGGCAACTTTTTGACTTGCGGCATTATCCCGAACTGGGGTAGTCCTTACATCATAATTTTTAAGAGTGTAGCTAATCTGATCCTTTGTTAGGCCATACTTTTCCGAAATTTCTTCGTAGGTGTACCAGTCCGGATCCACTTCATTTCCTTTTTGCTTGATACTATCGATATGTATCTTTGAGTAATAGGCCTTACCATTTCTGTTGACCCTTGGCACCTTGTGATAGGTTACAAAACTCATTGCGTTGGTTCGAGTCATACCATACATATCCATCACCTGATCCATTGTATAGTAGTTGTCGAGATTGATTTCTTCAAGAAGGTCTGCAAACTTTGCATCAACTGCCTTTTTGCTGAAGAAGGTGTTACGGCCTTCATAAACTTTTGGAATACCCATACGGTCACAACGTCCCCATACGGCTTTGCGACCGATGTGATATTTCTCCATGATTTCACGAAGGGTATAATACTCCTGTTCTTCCTTGATTTGATATTTTCTCTTCTTGTATGGTGAAGCTTCATCGAACATCTTGTCTAAGTCTGATGTTCTAACAAAAGTCTTATTTCTGATTTTTATAGCTTTAACAATACCAGTTTGGAAATATCTATATACAGTAGCACGGCTTACACCGAATAGAACGCCAATGTCTTTCGGGGTAAGGAATGCCTTTTCTCGCAAGGATTTTATCTTCTCTTCCTCACGCAAAGCTTCGGCACTTTCTTTCTCATTTTTCTTCTTTTCGGATTCTCTTTTCCGGAAAGCGACACGTTCACAGCGTCTTGAACAGTATTTACTGGTCATTTTGCTGGCAACAAACTCCTTTCCACAGACTCCACACACCTTAATTATTCTCATTTTTACATGCTCTTTTGGGTTAATGAGGTCGTCGATTTTGTCTCAGACTGTCTCACATATTCTCAGTATTTCTCACGAGGTGCCAAACATGAGAAATGGTCGAAGGATTGAAACTGTCTCATTTTGTCTCAGAAGGTACCAAAACATAGATTTTTTCCTTTCCATTTTCTCACAGAATTGAGGGCCACGAATGAAATTTGAGCCAAAAATACGCCAAAAAATTGGTTTCAGCAAATTACAAATGGAATGTGTTAAGACGAAAAAAGCCACCTAAATAGGTGGCTTGCAATCAGTTATAAAAATGTTCGTTTTAGTGCTGTCCTGGGGGTTACTTTCCGATGCAGAAGTGGCTAAAGATATTTCCAAGCACTTCATCAGTTTGAATCTCGCCACCTGTAATCTCGCCAAGATGATATAGACAGCTACGGAGATCCTGACTGAGCAGATCTGTAGAAATGTTCATCTGTAGACCATTAATGACGCGCTTTATGTCGGAAAGAGCAGATTTAAGGGAAGACAAATGGCGTAAGTTGCTTACAACAACATTATTGCCGTAGTCTTGCATTTGAGATGAATATGATGTAAGTGCAGACCTTAGGTAATCAATACCTTCGCCTGTTTTTGCAGAAATCGCTATGATATCAGGATTACAGTTCTCTGAAGAAGCATCGGCTGAAGTCATGCCAATAAAATTCGTCTTATTGATAAAGGGAACAAATTCTGTATACGAACTGACAATATCTGTTTTGTTGAGAACAAAAAGCACTTTTTTACCTGTACAGAGATGACCCACTTTCTGTGCAAGTTCAATATATTGTTCTTTGGCTTTTGTTGCATCAATCAGAATTATTACAATCTCTGCTTGTTTGACTTTTTCAAGCGTACGCTCTATACCTATATTTTCAATTTTGTCTTGAGTTTCTCTTATTCCTGCAGTATCAATAAAACGGAAATTTATGCCGGAGATGTTTATTGTGTCTTCAATCACATCACGTGTCGTGCCATGAATATCGCTGACGATAGCACGTTCTTCACCAACCAACTTGTTTAGAAGTGTTGATTTGCCTGCATTCGTTTCACCTATGATAGCTACGGGAATACCGTTTTTGATGGCATTTCCCAATTTGAAAGATTCAACAAGTTCATTTATTATTTTATATACCTTCTCTGCAATATCATTGAGTTCACTTCTGTCTGCAAATTCCAGTTCTTCGTGGTCGGAAAAATCAAGCTCCAATTCCATAAGTGAAGTCAGGTGTAATAGCTCGTCTCTCAACTTTGCGAGTTCTGTGCTGAAAGCTCCTCTCATCTGGTTCATTGCTATGCGATGGCTCGCCGCAGTATTAGATGCTATCAAATCTGCAACTGCTTCAGCTTGCGACAAATCCATTTTCCCATTCAGGAAAGCCCTCTGCGTATATTCTCCAGGTCCGGCATCCCGGCAACCATTTGCTATCAGTAACTGCATCGTTCGCTGTAGAATATATGAAGAACCATGACAAGAAATTTCAACAGAATCCTCTCCCGTATAAGAGTGTGGAGCACGAAATATTGATACAAGAACTTCATCAACAATTTCGTTGTTTTTATTACCGTCAACAATAGTTCCAAATGCAATGGTATAAGCATCGCGTTCATGAAGTTTTCTTTTATCTTTGCCTACAGGCAGAAATATCTTGTCTACAACTTCAATAGCCTTTTCGCCAGAAATTCTTATTATGCCCAGTGCTCCTCCTGTTGCCGTTGCAATGGCACATATTGTATCGCTTTCAATCATTTTTTTCTTGTTTTGTCTGCAAATGTACGTTTTTTTATTTAATTTTGCACAAAATAAATGTAGCAAGATATGTCAATGACAAAAATATCTTCATTGAAGAAAAAATATTACCTATAAAAGATCAATATCAGAAGTGAAATTACATATTTTCAATCCGGAGCATGATATAGCCCTCGCTTACAACATACCGCATATAAGTGTACCTCATGCAGCGCAGGAACTTAGGATGAATCTTGGTTTTCTGCCCTCTCTTTGGGCAGATGATGGCGATTGCGTATTGGTAGATGATATAAAATATGCTTTGAAGGTTTCCAACTCATTTAGAAACCAAATGAATGATGTTCTTTTTGTTGAAAAAGGAGACCTGAAGAACCTTCCGATTTGTAAGGTCTTGCCATGGGGCTGGGACAGGAGAATTAAAGCAGAAATGGTTGAAAATGGGGTGGATGGTAGTCTGCTTCCTGATGATAGTAAACTTGATATAATTAGAGAACTTTCAGGGAGGCGGCATACTGTTGAACTTTTGAAGAAGTTGCGGGATGGCATCGAAAAAGTAACATGTGGAGAGTCTTTTGTTTGTAAATCAAACGAAGAAATTGAAGAACTGTTGCGTAGCTATAGGGCTATAGTACTGAAGGCTCCATGGAGTTCATCAGGAAGGGGTATACGATATGTAACGGGGAAATATGATGAGGCAAAATGCTTGTGGGCAAAAAAAACTGTTTTGCGGCAGGGCTATATAATGGCAGAACCATATTATAACAAGGTCTGTGATTTCGCTCTCGAGTTTATTGCTCGTCAAGACGGTGGTGTGGAGTGTCGAGGGCTTTCTGTCTTTCATACCCTCAATGGTAAGTATACGGGGAATATTATATCCAGCGAAGAAGACAAACGCTTTCGCTTGGCAAGATATGTTGATATCGATTTGCTGGACATCATTACTTGTAGACTGGAGACTATTCTGTCGGAATATCTCGGAGGAGAATATGTGGGCAGACTTGGGGTAGACATGATGGCTGTAGCCGACATTGTTTCGGGGAAGTTGTTGCTCCATCCGTGTGTGGAAGTAAATCTCCGTGGTACTATGGGGCATGTGGCATTGGAACTCTCAAACAAGCGCATGGAATTTGCAAGTATGATGAGTATTTCACATGAAGTAAATTATCAATTGAAGATCAACAGGATAGAGGGAAAATTCGTTAATGTTATTTTCAGATAACTTTATTCGATAGAAATTATGTTTGATAACAAGAACTACTAAATTAAAAAAATGAGGAAAAAACTATTATTAGCTACAATGTTGTCTTTGCCATTGTTGGCAACAGCACAGTACCGATCGCAAGTGTGGTGCCCAGACAATGGTAATGGGACATACACAAATCCAGTGATAAATGCAGATTACAGTGATCCTGATGCTTGTGTCGTGGGTGATGACTATTACCTTACGGCGAGTTCGTTCAACTGCATCCCCGGCCTTCCAATCCTCCATTCTAAGGATATGGTGAATTGGGAGATTATCGGTCATGCGGTGAAGGAACTTGAACCAAAAGAGGTCTTCGACAAGCCATCTCATGGTAATGGTATCTGGGCGCCGTCTATACGCTATCACAATGGAGAATTCTACATATATTGGGGAGACCCAGACTATGGCGTGTTTATGGTAAAGGCAAAGGATCCGGCAGGAGAATGGTCAAAGCCACTTTGTGTAATCCCCGGAAAGGGAATTATTGATACCACTCCATTGTGGGATGAAGACGGGCGTTGCTATCTTGTGAACGCTTTTGCCAATAGCCGTTCGCGTTTTGCTTCCATCATTTGCGTGAGGGAAATGTCTGCCGACGGAACAAAGGCTATCGGTGATCCTGTGATTATTTATGATGGTAACGGAAAAGATAGTCGCACTTGTGAGGGACCAAAAATTTACAAACGTGACGGTTGGTATTGGGTGATGTTCCCTGCAGGCGGAGTTCCTACAGGCTTTCAGGTAGCAATGCGTTCTAAAAATATCTATGGCCCATACGAAAGTAAGGTTGTTTTGGCACAAGGGAAAACTAAGATAAACGGCCCTCATCAGGGGGCATGGGTTCATACCAAATTTGGCGAGGACTGGTTCCTTCATTTCCAGGACAAAGAAGCATACGGACGAGTTGTGCATTTGCAGCCGGTAACTTGGAAGGACAATTGGCCAGTCATGGGTATTGACAAAGACGGCGACTATTGTGGTGAACCTGTAACTACCTATCGCAAACCAAAGACTTCCGGCAAGGTGCAGATTGAAAATCCGGTAGAGACAGATGAATTCAATAATCCGAAATTGGGCCTTCAATGGCAATGGCATGCAAATTACAATCAGACTTTCGGTATGCCGACATCGTTTGGAACCATGCGTATATATACCCATAAACTCTCGGAAAATGCACCAAGTCTTTGGGAGGTGCCAAACCTTCTTCTTCAGAAGACGCCAGCCGATAAATTCACGGCCACAGCAAAACTCCGCTTTACGTCAAAGGACCAGAATCAGAGTGGCGGTATAATAATGCAGGGACTTGACTACTCTGCTCTTGTTGTGAAAAGGGTGGGCGACTGCTTCCAGCTTCAGCAGCTCACTTGTAAAAGTGCAGACAAGGGAAAGAGCCAAACCGTAGATGTACTTGCAACTCTTCAGCCAACAGAAATTGACAAGATAGATTATCAGCCAGGTACGCATATAGACATTTATATGCGTATGAATGTCTGCGACAGCAAATGTCAGTTCTATTACAGTCTTGATGGTAAGAAATTCACAAAAGTAGGCAAGGTCTTTAGTATGCGTGAAGGAAAATGGATTGGAGCCAAAATTGGTTTTGCTGCTTTTGAGCCTGCAGGCAAGACAAATCGTGGCTGGATTGATGCCGATTGGTTTAGAGTGACAAAATAAAAAAATACAATTTTCTAATATATAAAACCTTGAATTCTTATAATATGGAGTTCAAGGTTTTTTTGATACTTCATAATTGTTAAGTTTATTCTTCTGTTTTGGTTAATTGAATTAAATATAGTACAATTCTTTAACTAAAGTCCATAGCGTTTCTAAAAAACAGAATAAATTTGCGACATGAAGAAAAAAACGATATGGATAATAGCTGTAGTTATGGGATTTTCGTTCCTTGCTCTGTTGTTCCTTCAGTTGAAATACATGGATGCCATGATAAAGATGAAGAAAGAACAGCTGGACGAATCTGTGAACAAGGCATTGTACCAGGCTTCAAGAAATCTTGAACTGAACGAGACTCTAAGGTATTTGGAGCGTGATGTAAACGAAACAGAACGTAGAGCTTATAAAAAAGATTCAGTGGGTAGCCGTTCTGGTATGCCTGATGGTACCGTGCAGCATTCCCATCAATATGCAGTGGCAGACAAGAACGGAAATGTGTATTCTTCTTTCGAGTTGAAGACTCTTACTGTAAAACCGTCGTCAATGCCTAAGGCAATGATACTTAGGAGTGATAGAAACTCTATTTCAGAGGCTACAAAGTCTATGAGAGAGATTGTTAAAAACAGGTACGTATATCAGAAGGCTCTTCTTGACGAAGTGGTGTATAATATACTTTATACGGCTTCAGACAAACCCCTCAAAGAACGTGTAAACTTTAAGCTTCTGGATCAGGATCTGAAGACTGAGCTTATGAATAATGGTGTGAATATGCCGTACCATTTTACTGTATCTACCCAAGACGGAAGGGAACAGTACAGGTGTCCGGATTACAGTAATGAGGGCGAGGAGTATAGCTATTCGCAAATATTGTTCAGAAATGATCCTATGAACAAGTCTGGTATCGTGAAAATACACTTTCCGGACATGAACACCTACATATTCAGTAGTGTTCGCTTTATGATTCCGTCAATAGTTTTTACTGTAGTTCTTCTTATTACGTTCATATTCACTATAGTAGTAATATTCCGTCAGAAACGATACACAGAGATAAAGAATGACTTTATCAACAATATGACGCATGAACTGAAGACTCCGATCAGCAGTATATCGCTTGCTGCACAAATGCTGAATGATGATACAGTTACCAAAAGTCCGGTTATGATGAAACACCTTGGAGGAGTAATCAATGATGAATCAAAGAGACTGCGTTTCCTTGTTGAAAAAGTTCTTCAAATGTCAATGTTTGACCGTAAGAAAGCTATCTTCAAGAAGAAAAGATTAAATATAAATGAACTTGTTGAAGGTGTGGCAAATACTTTCACGCTCAGAGTTGAACATACGGGTGGGCATATTATTACGGATTTAAAGGCAAAATATCCTATAATATATGTTGATGAGATGCACTTTACGAATGTCATATTCAATTTGCTTGACAATGCCGTGAAATATAAACATCCCGACAGAAGCGTGGAACTTGTTGTAAAGACCTGGAACAACGATTCGCATATATTCCTTTCTGTGAAGGACAATGGAATTGGTTTGAAAAAAGAAAACTTGAAAAAAATCTTTGAAAAGTTCTATCGCGTACATACGGGCAACGTGCATGATGTGAAGGGTTTTGGACTTGGACTTGCTTATGTGAAAAAAATAGTTGAACTTCACAAGGGCGAAATTCATGCTGAAAGCGAGAAGGGTAAAGGTACAACCTTCATAATAGAATTGCCTATATCCAAGGAAACCGAATAACGAAAATAAATATTAATAATATAAAAATTGAGAATTATGGATGAAAAATTGAAAATCTTGCTTTGTGAAGATGACGAGAATCTGGGAATGTTGCTTCGTGAATACCTTCAGGCTAAGGGATACAGTGCAGAACTTTGTCCTGATGGGGAGGCTGGTTACAAAGCTTTTTTGAAAACAAAGTTTGATATTTGTGTACTTGATGTTATGATGCCAAAGAAGGATGGCTTCTCTTTGGCACAGGACATAAGACAGGCAAATGCTGAAATTCCTATAATTTTCCTTACTGCAAAGACTTTAAAAGAGGATATCCTTGAAGGCTTTAAGATTGGTGCTGATGATTATATTACAAAACCATTCTCAATGGAAGAACTTGTGTTTCGTATAGAAGCAATTTTGCGTAGGGTTCGTGGAAAAAGAAACAAGGAAAACACTCTTTACCACATCGGCCGTTTTACTTTTGATACGCAGAAACAACTTTTGTCTATCGGCGACAAACAGACAAAACTGACAACAAAAGAGAATGAACTCCTTGCTCTCCTTTGCAGTCATGCCAATGAAATTCTTCAGCGTGATTTTGCTCTGAAAACCATTTGGATTGACGACAACTATTTTAATGCACGCTCTATGGATGTATATATTACCAAGTTGCGCAAGCATCTTAAAGACGACGATCAGATTGAGATTATCAATATTCACGGTAAGGGATACAAACTTATCACGCCCGAGGAAGATTAATTTAAAATTTTGTATTAAAAAAAACAGGACTAATGTTCAAGTATCAGCATTAGTCCTGTTTCTTTTATCGTGCATGAGCATCAGTTAATGCCCCGTTCATTAAGTGCCTTGCTGTATTTAGCAGCATTTTTCAAATGCTCCTCGTATGTTCTTGCAAAGTTATGCGTTCCACTAAAATCTTCCTTCGCACACATGTATAGATAGTCGTGGTGGATATAGTTCAGCACAGCATCAATGCCTTTTACTGTAGGTATGCGTATTGGGCCAGGTGGCAGACCCGTATTTTTGTATGTGTTGTAAGGACTGTTTGTTGAAAGCATATTGTGGTATATCCTCTTCAGATCAAATTGTTTCAAGGCAAATTTAATTGTTGGATCAGCCTGTAATGGCATTCCTTCTTTTAGCCTGTTGTAATACATTCCTGCAATCATAGGCTTTTCCCCGTCGTTTGCGGTTTCCTCATCAACGATGCTTGCCAAAGTAATTACTTCTTCAGGTTTCAGTTCCATAGCCTTGGCTTTGTTCCGACGCTCAAATGTCCAGAATTTCTTATTCTCCTCGTTCATTTTTTCAAGGAATTTGCTTACAGAAGTGTTCCAATACATATCGTATGTGTTTGGGATGAACATACAATAGATGGTTTCTTTGGTATATCCATATTTTCTGCAAACGGTGTCGTTTGTGATAGCATCAAGAAACTCCTTGCTGCTGAACATCATTTTTCTGGATACTGCATCTGCAAGCTTGTCGAGAGTTCTGACAGATGGAATCGTGAGGTTTACGGGTGCCTGCATTCCGCTTTTCAATTTGCGAAAAACTGCAAGGGGACCGTTGCTTGTTGTTATCTCAAATCTTCCAGTGTGAATGTTGTCTCCGTAAGACGAATGTCTGACGATGGTTCTGAATCCTGTCATCGAATGTTTTTTCGAGATGACGGCAAGCTTGTTGTAAACGGAATCAATGTTATCGTCATTGTCAATATACAGATATTGCTTTTGTGGCATTGCGAGCATTGCCGAAAAGAAATAGTAATATACAAGCCCTGCTATTATCAAGGCGCATGTGCATGACAGATACACAAATTTTTTCTGAAAAAGATTTTTCCTGTTCATAATTCTTCTTTTACCAAAAGAGTGAATGGCATAATGCCGATTCACTCTGTTGGTTATAATTCTTTTATATTCTTTCGAGCACTATTTTTATCAGGTCGTCTATATGGTTCTTGTATCCAGTGTCGGCTTTCTGTGCCACTCTGTTGGCTATCACCATACAACATGTTGTGGCTTTGTGTCCCATAAGTTTTGCCAAACCTGCGAGAGCAGAACTTTCCATTTCAAAGTTTGTTATTTTCTGTCCCTCGTATTCAAAACTTTCAATTTTTGCATTTTGGTTTGGGTCGGCGAGCGGAATCCTCAGTTGTCTTCCCTGCGGACCAAAAAATCCTCCGCATGCTATCGTTATGCCTCTAACCATATCGTCGCCTGCTATTCTTTCAACAAGTTCTTCGTCGGCGGAAATGACATAAGGTGCAGGTGCGCACATATTGCCGCTCCATCCCATATGGTTTAGGAAAGCTCTCTCCATCTGAAGATTGCACACGGCATTTCTTCCAGAATAGAAGTTGAGCAGTCCGTCAAAGCCAATAGACTTTTGTGAGCATATGAATGTTCCTGTGGGAGTAAAAGTCTGCAATCCTCCACATGTTCCAATTCTCACCATGGTGAGTTGTCTGAAACTGTCGTTCTCTTCTCTTGTCTTGAAGTTTATGTTTGCAAGGGCGTCAAGTTCATTAACAACAATGTCCACATTGTCGCAGCCTATACCTGTTGATACAACAGTGATTCTTTTGCCGTTGTATGTTCCTGTTATCGTGTGAAACTCTCTGCTTTCTATGTCGCATTCTTTTTTATCGAAATGAGAAGCCACGAGTGAAACTCTGCCGGGGTCGCCCACCAGAATTACTTTGTCTGCAAGATATTCAGGCTTTACATGTAGATGAAAAACACTTCCGTCACTGTTGATGATCAGTTCTGATTCTGCAAAATACCTTTTCATAATATTCTTGTTATTTAGTTAAAAAAGATGTTTTATCTTTGATATATTATGCAAAATTATATAAGATTTTCCGCATTACGAATTTTCTTCTCGATGATTTCTATCTGTTTTTCTCTTTTTTCGCAGTCTTTTTCTAATTTTATGATTGTTTTACTTATGGATTTCTTGTTCTCTTTATCTGATTTTGAGTATGAAATCCGCATTTGCTCAAGAAGTTTATTGTCCGTTTCCTGTTGTACGGTCAATTTTATTCTTTCATTATACAGCTTTTTACTTGAAGCAGAGTGCAGGTCGTCTTCGCTTTTACAAATCCTTTTGTCATTTATTACCAGATAGTGGCTTTTGGGTAATTGTATGGAATTCCCTTTTATTTTCATTAGCTCTTCAAGTCTTTTCTTTGCATCATCAACGTCCTTCTTGCGTGTCCATGTATCAGAAATCTTTGAGATGTGCGCAAGTGCTTCCAATTTTTTCTGTGGGATATTTGCGTTGTTGTCAATCCACCTTTCTGTTGTTGGTATAAATGTATAGATGCAAACTTTCCCCTTAGGTTGGTTTCTGTTCGTAACCAGCCATCCAAGAGAATTCAAGTCGTCAATTATGCAGCAATAGTCGTCGGCAACAGAATTATATGGAAGTCCTATGTTTTCAGGTTTGTAGAATGTCATAGAGTCTGTGTTGAGCCTTGTTACAAAGATGTCTCTTCCTCCAATAGACTTTGTCTTGCTTTTTGCAGAAAAGTACAGTGTTACTCCATCCGGCATAAGATATGGATAGCCGATGTCTTCATAATCCTCGGCAAATTCCTTTACTAAACGGGCTTTTTGCCATTTCCCGCCAAGTTTCTCAGATGTATAGAGCATTAATTTGCCGTTTGTCGTTGAGTCGCTGTAAAAGCATTTGTCATTAAAATTATTTACATATGCGAGAGAATTAGGGCGCTTTACAGTTTGATTGTTCATAAACTTGTTGCAAGGCATTATTTCGCCACAGTCTTTGCTTAATGGAATATGGCTGATAAAGTTGTTCTGGTTCACCACGATGCTGTCTATGAAAACCAGTTTTGCTGTTGCAGGCAGCATGTCCTGTATATTAACAGATGGATGGACCAATTCCGTATTCTGCTTCTTCTTCTTTGCTGTTTTGATATTTTTGTTTTGTGCTTGTAAAGACAAATTTGTAAGCAGCATTATGCAACAGATACTTAATATTGTTCTTTTGTATGAAATCATCTTTTACCCTTTCTGTTTCTTTCTTATTCGTATTTCATTGATTTTGCCGGAGTGATATGCGATACGAGGAAACTCGGTCCGATAAAGACCAAGAGACATATAATGAGAGTTGCTGCATTTATAAGCAGTATGACAGGAATATTTATTTCTACCGGAACGTAGTCAACATAGTAGACAGAAGCATCCAGCTTTGCAAACTTTGTAGACTGTTGCAGTATTATAATTCCAAGTCCTATTGCGTCTCCTATAAGCAAGCCCTTGCTTATCAAGAAAGTTGCATACCATATGAATGTGTGTCTTATCGTTTTGTTCTTGCATCCTAAAGCTTTCAGCGTTCCAATCATATTAGTCCGCTCAAGAATGATTATCAGTAGACCAGAAACAATTGTTATTCCTGCCACACAGGTCATTAGCGCAAGTATAATCCAGACATTGAGGTCAAGCAGGTCGAGCCATGAGAAAATCTGTGGGTACATGTCAAGGATTGTTTCGGATGATATGGTGCTTCCGTATTTGTCCTCCTGTCGGTTGATGTTTTTCACAAGATAGTCTGATGCTTTGTCAATGCCCTTGAATTTGTTTATGCTTATTTCCAGGGCAGAGATTTGTCCTTTGTTCCATCCGTTGATTTTTATAGCGGAATACAGGTCGCAGAAACACAGAGCCTCGTCGAATTTTGTCATATTCGTTTGGTATATGCCGCTTATTGTATATCGTCGTGCACGTATGTCATTGCCGTTCACAAAGTATGAATACACTTTGTCTCCGCATTTCAACTTTAGCTTGTCTGCAATATTTTGCGAAACCAGTATTTTGTTCCCACTTGATTCATCGCTGAATTTTGGTATACTTCCTGCTTTCATACATGAGTGTATGAACGTAGTGTCATAGTCTTCAGCTATGCCTTTGTATGCCACTCCCATGAAGTCGCTGTCTGTTTTCAGTATACCTTGAGTCATTACATATCTTTGGATATGTTTCCTTCCCGGCATCTTTTTTATGATGTCATATAGACTGTCGGACAAGCATATAGGGCTTGAAGCCGTTCCGTGAAGCATATCGAAACTTGCCACGGTAAGATCGCTGCCGAGTCCTATGACTTTGTCTCGAATGGTGTGTTTGAAACCAAATACCACGCATACGCTGATAATCATGACCGACAGGCCAATGGCCACACCGGCAGTGGCAATATAGAGTGCAGGCTTTGCCACCTTTTTCTTGCCATTGTCTGTATAGATGCGCTTTGCTAAATATAGTGGAAAATTCATTTATTCCTCCTCAACTCTTCCAGGATATGCTTCAAGAGCTTTTCTTAGGATGAAGAGCGCTCTTGTCAGGTCTTCCTTCTTTAATACGTATGCTATTCTAACTTGATTACGCCCAGCACCCGGTGTGGTATAGAATCCGCTGGCTGGAGCCATCATTACAGTTTCGTTTTCATAACAGAATTCCTCCAAACACCATCTGCAGAATTTTTCACTGTCGTCTACCGGCAGTTTCGCAACTGTATAGAATGCTCCCATTGGAATTGGAGAATAGACCCCCGGAATTCTGTTCAGACCGTCGATAAGGCATTTTCGCCTTTCCACGTATTCGTCGTAGACATCACGATAATATTCTTCAGGGGCATCCAGGGATGCTTCTGCAACAATCTGTCCGATAAGTGGTGGCGACAGACGTGCCTGACAGAATTTCATTACGGCTTGTCTTATTTCCTTGTTTTTCGTAATCAGCGCACCGATTCGTATGCCACACTCACTGTATCTTTTGCTGACAGAATCAATCAACACAACATTCTGTTCGATACCTTCAAGGTGGCAAGCACTGATATATGGAGAGCCGGTGTATATGTATTCACGATAAACTTCATCAGAGAATAGATACAGGTCATACTTCTTCACCATGTCTCGTATTTGGTTCATTTCCCTTCTTGTATAGAGGTATCCTGTTGGGTTGTTGGGGTTACATATCAAAATTGCCCTGGTCTTGTCGTTTATCAGTTCCTCAAACTTTTCCACCTTTGGCAGTGAGAATCCCTCTTCGATTGTTGTTGCAATTGTTCTGATTTTTGCACCTGCAGAGATAGCAAATGCCATATAGTTTGCATAAGCCGGTTCTGGTACAATAATCTCGTCTCCGGGGTTTAGACAAGACATAAAGGCGAAGAGTACGGCTTCGCTTCCGCCACATGTCACGATTATGTCGTCGGGTGTTACATTGATGTTGTATTTCTTGTAGTAGTCTACAAGCTTTTCCCTATAGCTCAGGTAGCCTTGAGATGGTGAATATTCAAGAATCTTTCTGTCTATATTTTTTATGGCGTCAAGTCCTACTTTAGGTGTAGGCAAGTCTGGCTGGCCGATGTTAAGGTGATAGACTTTTATTCCTTTCTTTTTTGCTGCGGTTGCAAGAGGTGCGAGCTTCCTGATAGGAGACTCCGGCATTTCAAGTCCGCGTACTGATATTTGAGGCATATTTATAATTATTTTTTCTGTTCTGTTTGTTTTTTAATTCAAGAAATTCCAAGAAACGCCAAACCGCAGTATCCTTTTGTTGATAGGGTAGTGTGGTGTCAAGAAATATTCTCCGTTTCCGGCATTCACGTGGCTCATCATAATGAAAAACCGTGCCTGTTTCAACTGCATATTGGCATAAACATTGATTATTGGATAATTTCCAATTTTCTGGTTGTTTTCCCCGTTTCCCTGAACTGTATATTGTCCAAGTGCCGGACTGTAGTCTGGTGCCTTGTAGCTGGTGAAATATCTCACGTCGGCTCCGAGGTCTACTTTTAGCACTCTTGCAATCTTGAATCTGAGATAAAGATTGCTGTAAGCGTTGAATGTCGGTACTGCAAGCACGTCGTCGTTGCTTGATTTCTGATATGTGATGCTATTCTCCCAGTTTACAGGACCAAGCGTGAAGTCTTGGCAAAGTTGCAATGTCATTAAGCTGATGCCGCCTGTGTTCTGTTTTACGCTTACCGTGTTTCCTGTTCTGCCATATGTTTCGGTTATATTGTATACTTGCGAATAATATGTGTAGTTCTTTATATTGTCGAATGCAATTCTTAAGGTGGTGCGTGTTCTTTTCAGAGTGAACAATCCTTCAATACGTGAGCGTATTTCTTTGCTCAGGTCGTTATCCCACCATAGATGCTGCGAATGGTAATGCCGGTAGAAGAATGTTGGGTTTAGCCTGTAGAAATATGCTTTTGCTGCAAGTTTCACCGTGTCTCCGAAGAGGCTGAAATTGATGTCAGCCCTTCCGTCAATCTTTATCTGTCCGGCATCTTCTCCTGTAAGCCAAGTCTCAGCTATAGCCGAATAGTGCAGTATTTTTCCTTCAGTTTTGCTAATTTGACCTCCGATGCTCAAGTTATGCTCATTGTATGAGCTTGTTCCGCCGTTAAGTGCAGGCAATGTGAAATGTCTGAGCTCTGATGTGGCAAATATTTTCAGTCCGGCCTTTGCCCATTTGTTGAAGCCCTCGAGCATAGCAATGGCAAAAGTGTTCTTCAGGGAGTAATGCTTTGTCTTGTCGTATATAGAATCGCCTCCCAATACGTTGTCTATATCGTATCTCGAAGCATAGTAGTTCTCAGGCGTGTCGTATGCTTCATATATTCTTTTATAGTTGTCAAACTTTAGCGTGTGTATGAAACTTGTTACCGGCACATATTCATTTTTTGTCCATATAGTGTCGGCCTTTGCTTTTTCTTCTGCTAAAGACAGACTGTCGGCATGGCTTTTCCCTTCCACGCTTATACGGTTGTTCTTTTTTGCTTCAGGTTCAGGTTCTTCACCTGCTATTTTTGTTCCGTCTGGTCTTCCAGAGAAGGTTTTGTTATTTCGGCTATATTCTTCGTCATCAAAGTCTTTCCCCTCTTTGCGTGCCTTCTTTATTGCTTCTTCTTTTCGCTTTTCTGCATTATTTTCTCTTTCCGATTCAATGGCAAATTTCCTTGCCTTGATTTCTTCTTCCGACATTTTCACTTTGCGGTTGAATCCGAGACTGTATCTGTGTGAGAAGAAAATATGCAGGTTGTCGTTTCTGTTCCAGTTCTTCTGTAGTACGGTTGGAATTTCACTTTCACTGAAATTGTCTGAAAATATTTCAGGGTGAGTGATGTATCTGTCGTCGGTAATGCCACCACTTTCCGTTACTTTCTGGTGGTTTGTTGAAAACAGCAGATGTGCATTGTATTTCTCTCCGAGGTATGAGGCATACATCGTGTAGTTGAAGTGTGCTGTGCTTTGGTTCTGATAGTAGCCTCTGCCGTAGATGTAGTCAAACTTAAACCCTACTCCCAGTTTTTTGCCTGCGTTCACGCCGAAGAATGCTTTTAAATGGTCTTCTCCATTTGTTCTGTCTCCACATTCGTTGTAGGTGAGGTTTGTAATTGGCGACAGTGTATTGGTAAACAGAAAACTGCTTACAGGCTGTATGAAATAGTCATATGGTTGTGTGAATATGAATTGTTCTGAAAGCGGTCTGTCTATGAATATCCTGTTTATGCGCGGCGATCCAAGATTGCCGGTGGTATTGTATTCGCCTCTTGTGCCAGATGTGAATACCGTGTTCATGAACATATGGGAGAGGGTGTCTGGACGAGCCATGATGCGGTCGCCAAAACGTTCGTCAATGGTCCACACTTTCAGTCCTTTCGGGATAACCTTTTCTTTCGTTCTTGTAGAATCCCTGTGTCCGTTGCTGAATGAATTGCTGTTGGCATCTACGTATGTGCCGTCGTCATTCAACTGGTTGTAGTTTTGGCTGAATGATATAATTGTAGAGGCAAATATGCCAACTGTAACTGATATTATTCTTCTTATTCCTGTCATTTTACAAGTCGGATAACACATTCACACATTTTAAATGCCATTGAACCGAGTACAATGACTTTTCCTACTTCTTCGTTTTTGAAAAAGTAGGTAATCATTCCTGTGATTGCCCCAACGATGAATATTGTGTTAAGGATATTCCTCAGAATAAAGAATTTTCCTCTTTCATCTTTGTTTCTATGGTGTCTTTCCGGACGACGTAATGTTTCCTGTCCGTTGTTGCCGTTTTCGTTTGTTATATTTTCCATCGTGTATTTCCGAAATTATTGTATGTTCTCTTTTACATTCTCTTTCAAGAACTTGAAAATCTCGTCTTTTCTGTCTATTGTCTTTCGTCTGAATCTTGCCCATCCCGGAACCAATCTTGTCTTTTTCTTGTTCAGGGCATTTTTGTCGGTTATTGCATCTTCGGCAAGAATCTTTTCTTTGTTTTTCCCGTTTTCTTCATACAGGTACTTTATTCTCTCCATACTTATATGAAGCTTTCCGTCGCTGCATGTTGCAATCAGCACATAGTTCATTTCAGCTCTGTCGAGCGAGAGAAATTTGTTTGTGAATGTTAGCCATTCTTTGGGGGCGGCCACAATTATATGTTCTTGCTTGTTTACAAGTGAAACGGAACTTCCTTCGAGTTGATTCTCTCCTTTTGTCAGCTTCTGCATGGCTTTCAGCGTGGCATCATATATGCTTTGAGTTGATTTGCCGGGGATTTCGATGTCTGTTGTCCATACCACTTTCCCGTCTTTTTCCGTTACTGCTCCTGCAAGATATTTTGCATCTTTCAAATTTGCTGTTTTTTTCTTTTCTGCGGGCGTGTTCTTTTCTTTTGCTTCTTGTTTGGAAACTTCGTCTGTGGGCTTCTCCCATACCTCCTGTGCCTTGACAGACGTTGCAGCCAAGAATAGGGCAATTATTATTGTATATCTGTTCATGTCTTTTTCTTTTTTAGTATGCAAAGATACTTAAACAAAATTACATAGACGTTTTTTTTTGTGTGTTTTTTTACTTTTCTGCTATATTTTGAGATTTATTTTGGCTTTTATAAAAAGTAAAAGCGAAGCAAAGTGAGGAATGTGGCCTCTTGTTTTGCTTCGCCTGCAGTATATGTTTTATTTGAAATCAAGGAAATTCAATATGCCTCGCATTATCGCTGATTTCTTTTTTTCAGATTTGATACACTCAAACGGAAATCCCATTGTCAGTGTCCTGTAGTCTTTTCCTTGATATGCCACTGCAGCGGATGTCCCGTCGGAATATGTAAGTGTACAGAAAGCCGGGCTCAATGCCAGGACAATGTCTACATTCGTTGCTGCATAATGTGTGGGGTTCAGTTCATTGTATATGTCGAATTGTGTCCCCATGCCTTTTATGGCGCCAGACTTTGTTTGTGCGCCTCCATCAATGTGGAACAGATTTCTTAGGAATTCTTTGTCGTTGTTGCTTTGCATGTCGGTGTTGATATATGCCCCGCTTACAAATAGACTTCCGCCGTTTTTTGTGTATGATTTCAACTTCGTCTGTACAGATATCGGGAATGACTTGTAGTTTGCAGACGACTGACTTGAATACTTTTGAAGGCCAGAGATATAATCTATACAGAAATATTTGCTCAGGTCGATTTCCTTGTTGATAAAGGCATCCGACGACATGCTCACAACATTATACTTGTTTGTTGGCAAGATTGCCTTTGCGTGTTCTGCCGTGTAGTCGAAAGTATTTCCTTTTATGAAAACACCTTCAAGTTCACTCCCACTGAAGCCAAGCCCGTTTTGTCCGAGTTTGCCTATGTTTTTCTTTTCGAAATTCAGTTGCTCGCCGCTCCATCCCACTGTTGTTCCGTACGACACTCCCGGATCGTCGCTCATGTCAAATCCTTGAGACATGTCATCGTCTATTACTGTCGGTGATGCCAACCGGCTGAAGCCGTTTACTATAAGTATGTTTTTGGCTTTGGTGTTATGATATATGGCAGACAGCGTTTCGGTAGGGAAGCTCTCGCCTCCTTTGTTTACCGCTGTAACTTTGAACTGGTAGACCACGTCTGGTGTCAGTCTGAATCTTATCTTGTTGCCTTTGACTGCTTCTCCATTGTCATAATCATTGTTGCCGATGGATGTATAAACGATATATTGCGTTGGAGCCGACGAGGGTTCAAGAGGGTCTGTCTGTGGTGTCCATCCTATTTCAAGAACACTGTCTTCCACAAACTGCAGATACGGTTCTTTAGGAGCAAGCGGAGCCACGACATATTGCTTGTCGTATATCTTCGACAAAAACTTCAGTGTAGTCTTGTAAATGCTTCTTGCTATAGTGAATTTCACGTTCGGGTCTTGTGCCATTACCATATCCGGAAAATTCTGGTGGGAGAGAGTTTCTATAATGGCTGACGGCATTTCGGGGATTCTGGTTTCCGAATAGTTTCTGTCGTATAAATCCCTTTTTGCCCATTTGCCGTATGAAGCGCTCATATCTTTGTTCAGTCCGTCAAGAAGCATTTGGGCGAAATCTTTTGAAACGCTGCGTGGCAGTCCGGATGCAAGCTGGCCTTCATGGAAATTTGTTGTACAAATCGAGAGCGATCCATAAATGGACTTGTAGTCGGAAGAGTATCCGGCATCGCTATGAACTGCAAGCGACAAATCGATCGGGACTCTCTTGCCGTTTGCTTCGGGAATGTGGCATGAACCACCTGCAAGCCAGTTTGTCATCAGCGACCTGGTGTTTATGTCGTCTTTATAGTCGTCGGCACCGAGCTTTGTGTTGTACACACTGTCTGGTGCACCGGCCCATTGTGCATAATATCTTGCTCCTTCAAGACAGCGTGGCATACCGCTTTTTGTTCCGTTTCTGCTTATATTTCCCATACCTCCGCCGAATCTTACGGCATCTGCTGTGACAAATCCCTTTTCTTCGCTTGAATTTGTCAGTATTACGCTGTTGTTTGCCGAACAGCCTTTTGAGAAGTCAAATGTTCCGAGATAGACCCATGTTCCTCCGCCTATCTGTTGGTTCACCTTGAATGTCGTTTTTGTTCCTTTGTGTACAACTGTGTATTCGGCGTCAGGGATGCTTTTGTCTATTGTAGGATAACTTACGTATACGGCATATTTACCGTCGTCGGGGATTTGTGGCTGATAGCATATTCTGCATGTTGGCTCCTTTGAGGCTTTTACCTTTCTTGTCGTGCCCCAGGTGAATGGATTCCCTTCTCCGTATATCGTTTGCGTTCCCTCGACAGAAAAGCCTGGTGTGCCGGCGTCTGTCCATTTTTGTCCGAAATTGCTTTCGGTGTATAGACCGTTTCCTCTGCCGTCATTGTCCACTATGGCTTCATTGGCTTGCCAGTCTCTTTCGCGTGGAGTAAAGACATTGGCGCCAGCCTTTTCAAGCATAGGTATCAGATAAGGCACGACTATTGTTTGGGTGAACAGATCTTCTGTTGTGCAGAACAGATAGGGGCGTTGCCATTCCCATTGCTTCTTGGAATTGTTGAAATAACGCCCATGGCTTGCCCACACTGAAATGTGTTTGTTTTGCAGTCCTTTTGTTGGGTGAGACAAAGACGAAACGTTTGTAACCCACTGCTTCCCGTCGTATTCCAGATTCCTTTTCTTTTTTGTGTTGTCTGCTTTGTTGTTTGTCGTGGCAACTGCTGGCTTCGTGTCTTTTGTTAGTTTTTTGTTGCTTCCGCATGAATACAGTAATACTGCTGCGCAGACAATCAGAACTTTATTTTTCATCTTGTCCAGTTTTCCTTTCTAAATATTCCCGATGGTAAAGTTTTCAGGCTTTTTCCCCCTGAAATCCTTGAAATACAGTTTTATTTCCCTCATGTCTTTTTCGATGTCGCCTGACGGAATTATTGTTTTCTTGCAAACGATTCTTTTGTCTTTGTAGTCCACCCCATACAGAAGTATGGGCAGATTGGCCTTCAAAGCTATATAGTAAAAGCCTTTTTTCCAGTCTTCCACGCGCTTTCTTGTTCCTTCTGGAGTGATGCAAAGTCTGAAACTTTTCCTCTCGATAGCTGTTTGTGCAAGATTGTCAGTCATGCTCATATGCTTAGTTCTCCATACTGGTATTCCGCCGATATGACGGAAAAATGTTCCCAAGGGCCAGAAAAACCATTCTTTCTTCATCAGGAAATTTATCCTCATCCCTTCGGCACGCATATATAGTTGTCCGATAACAAAGTCCCAGTTGCTTGTATGGGGAGCAAGACATATTATATATTTCTCAGGGTGATTTTCTGTTACTTCTTTTTCCCACCTGTAGTGTTTGTAAAGAAGCCAGTTGCAAAATTCTCTTAACATTATTATATAGTTTTACTATTACCGGAACATTTCAAAAACTTCTTCGTTCCGGTAATAGCACTTTTTTTGTTACACTTGATAATACTTGCTTAATTTGCAATTTGGTCAATTATTTCGCCAATCTGTTCGTTGAACTTTTTGGTGTAGTCGGCAAAAAACTTTTTTGCCGGCATACCTGGCTCAATATGTGATATCCTGCAGATATAATCTTTGTGGATTGACAGAATAGACTGCAAAAGGGCCTCAGTGTCGGCTTTTTCGCGTTTGTTGCCGTATAAAGAACAGGCTACACATTCAGCAAAGATTTCGCTGCAAATATAATTCACGGTTTTCTTCAAACTCCTTTTACTTGCCATGTTTTTCTTGTTTTAAAGTGTTATTGTTGTTTTGCTTTCACAAATGTATTGTATTTTTTCCTTATCCTAAAATTTTTGAGGCAAAAAAATGAGTTAAGTAAAATTAAATTCCAAAAAATTTTTGAATTCCAAATATAAATGTTAAATTTGCACATCGTATGTTGACAAGAACCGCAACTTGTAAATAAGGATGCGCCGAAATGTCAATACCTTGAATAACATCTGAACAACTTAAAAATATAATATTATGGAAAAAAGCGCATTTCAAAAAGCTCGTGACTCCTATAAGCCGACACTTCCGAAAGGATTGAGGACAGCCGTAGGCCTAAAGGAGGATGAGGCTACGGCAAGCATTGCAGACCAGGACAAAATAAAGGCTATGTTCCCTTACACTTACGGTATGCCAGTGGTGGAATTTGTGGAAGGTGAGGAAGGCGGACATGAACAGATGAATACTGGTGTAATCCTCAGTGGCGGTCAGGCTCCCGGCGGACATAACGTCATCACAGGACTTTTTGACACACTAAAGAAACTCAATCCAGACAACCGCCTCTTTGGATTCCTGTTGGGACCGGGAGGATTGATAGAACACAAATACATCGAGATTACGGAAACATATATTAATGATTTCCGAAACACAGGCGGCTTCGATATGATTGGCTCCGGAAGAACAAAATTGGAGACAGAAGAGCAATTTGAGAAAGGATACGAAATTCTGAAATATCTTAACATAAAATCTCTGGTGATTGTTGGCGGCGATGATTCAAATACAAACGCATGCGTACTTGCCGAGTATTTCAAGAGGATGAATTACGATGTTCAGGTTATCGGTGTGCCTAAGACAATTGACGGCGATTTGAAATGCGAGCAAATTGAATCTTCTTTTGGCTTTGATACGGCCACGAAAGTATACTCCGGCTTGATAGGCAATATCGAACGCGACTGCAACTCTGCCCGCAAATATTGGCATTTTATCAAGTTGATGGGGCGTTCTGCCAGCCACATTGCCCTTGAGTGTGCGTTGCAGTGTCATCCCAATGTGTGCCTGATATCAGAAGAAGTCAAGGAAAAAGACATGAGCCTCAACGAGGTGGTTGACCAAATCTGTAAAGTGATAGCATATCGTGCAGAGCGCGGTATGAATTATGGAGTGGTCCTTATACCGGAAGGACTTATAGAGTTTATACCGGCTATCGGAAGACTAATCGACGAACTTAATGATTTGCTCGCACTCCACGGCGACGAGTATCGATTCCTGAGTAAGGGAGAACAAAGAGAATACATTATTCAGCATCTTTCTGACAAGAATAAAGCCACATTTGAAACGTTGCCAAACGATGTGGCTCGTCAACTTTCTTTAGACCGCGATCCTCACGGAAATGTGCAGGTATCGCTCATTGAAACAGAAAAGCTTTTGTCAAGAATGTGTGCGGCAAAGTTGAAGAAATGGAAAGATGAGGGTAAGTATAAAGGAAAATTCGCCTCTCAGCACCATTTCTTCGGATATGAAGGCAGATGTGCTGCCCCGTCTAATTTTGACACCAACTACTGTTATGCTCTTGGTGCCAGTGCTGCACATTTGATAGCAAACGGAAAGACTGGATATATGGCAACCGTTAGAAACACTATAGCTCCACATGAAGAATGGAAAGCCGGAGGGGTTCCTCTCACGTCGCTTCTGAATATAGAACGAAGAAATGGTGAAATGAAGCCTGTAATATGCAAGGCTCTTGTTGATCTTGACGGAAAACCTTTCAAGGAACTTGTGATGCATAGGGACGAGTGGTCAAAAGAAACATCGTTTGTGTATCCGGGACCAATACAGTATTGGGGACCTTCGGAGGTTTGCGACCGTACAACAAGAACGCTTGAACTTGAATTGAAAAAATAAAATAATCACAACATAGCCACGGGAGTTATCGGACTCAATCTCCGGTAACTCCCGATTTTGAAGAAATAGTCTTTTAGGGGTCTTTATATGAATAGCAGAAGAAGAAAGTCTGGTAGGCGGAAATCAAATACACAAAGAAGAAAGTCATACAAAGCATGGTGTATCGGAGGGTGTATTGTTGTTGTGGCATACATCTGGGCTTTCTATTACTTCTTTGTAAGTCCGTTCGGGTTCAGGTGGCGTGCGTTATATGGTGATGCAGACTATCCCGAAGGATACGAAATACGTGGCATTGACATCAGCCACTATCAAGGCTCAATAGATTGGGACCAACTCCAAAACGCAATGATAGAGAAAAGTCCGATACGTTTTATCGTAATGAAGGCAACAGAAGGCTCAAGCAAAATCGACCCGAATTTTTCCGAGAACTTCGAACAGGCACGGGAATACGGTTATATTCGCGGCGCTTACCACTTCTGGAGCAACAAGTCATCCGCACGCTCACAGGCATACTTCTTTTTAAACAACGTTCCTCTCGAAGATGGTGATTTGCCGCCTGTGCTCGATGTGGAACATAAGCCGGCAGACAAAAGCGTGGAGGATTTTCAGCGCGATATACTGACATGGCTTCATATTGTGGAAGATCGCTACCATGTTAAGCCAATCATATATACATATTATAAATTCAAGATGCAGAACTTGAGCAACCAAGTTTTCGACGATTATCCCTATTGGATAGCGCATTATTATGTGAAGAAGATAGAGTATAAAGGCGAATGGAAATTCTGGCAACACACTGATGCCGGAAAACTGCCAGGTATAAAAGGCTACGTGGATTTTAACATCTATAACGGCAGCTTCTATGACCTTAAAAAACTTACAATAGGAAATGAATGAAATCTGTTTTTCAAGTCCTGCTTCAAATCCGTAAAACCACGATAGAGTGGGGTGAAGCGCAGCTCTATTGCTATAAAGTACCGCTTTCGGTAATCCTTGAGGGAAATTTATAATACAAAGAAAAGAATAAGGAGATATTTAAAACATGATTTAATTTATAATAAAAACTTTTGCAGTTTGATTTATTTACACTAAATTTGCAGATGTGATAGATTAAATACATGGCTAACTTTATTAAAACTATAGAATAAAAATGGAAAGAACCTGGAGATGGTTTGGTAAAAACGACAAAATAACACTTCAGATGCTGCGTGAAATCGGCGTCGAAGGAATTGTTACGGCACTGCATGACGTGCCCAATGGGGAAGTCTGGACAAGAGAAAAAATACATGAACTGAAAGAGTATATCGAAAGTTACGGCATGCGTTGGTCTGTTGTTGAGAGCTTGCCCGTTTCGGAAAGCATAAAATATGCAGGGGCCGACCGAGATCAACTTATCGAGAACTACAAGGAAAGCTTGAAAAACCTCTCGCTCGAAGGCATACACACAATCTGTTATAACTTCATGCCTGTTCTGGACTGGGCCAGAACGGATCTCGACCACATTAATCCAAATGGCACAACCAACCTGTATTTCTCTCATGCACAGTTTGCATACTTTGATATCTGCATACTTAAACGTGAAGGTGCAGAGAATGATTGGAACGACGAAATTCTGAAGGAAGTGGAAAAGCTCAAGGCCACGATGACTGCCGAAGACAACCATAAGCTCGTTGAGAATATTATCGTGAAGACACAGGGATTTGTCAGTGGCAACATAAAAGAGGACGATGAGCATCCGGTGGAACTGTTCAGAGAATTGCTAAATTTATATAAGGGAATTACAAAAGAACAGCTACGCGAAAATATGCGCTATTTCCTTGCTGCAATAATGCCGACATGCGATGAATATGACATGTATATGTGTGTTCATCCGGACGATCCCCCATTCCAAATCCTTGGATTGCCCCGAATCGTTACATGCGACGAGGATATAAACTGGTTCCTCAATGCAGTGGACAATCCTCACAACGGCTTGACTTTCTGTGCTGGCTCTCTCTCGGCAGGCGCACACAACAACGTGATGGAACTGGCAAGGAAATATGCGAGCCGCACATGGTTCGTGCATCTGCGCTCTTGTCATATTTTCCCTAACGGCGATTTTACTGAGGCCTCACACCTCGGTGGTAGAGCGGATCTCATAGAGCTTACGCGCACCTTTGAAAAAGAAGAGCAAACAAGAACTCAGAATCCAAACATAGCCCGATTGCCAATGCGTGTGGATCATGGTATGACCATGCTCGGCGACGACAAGCGCGGATACAACGCAGGATACAGCTTTTTGGGCAGAATGTTCGCTATGGGACAAGTACAGGGTATCATAGCCACGGTGGACAGAGAACTTGGAAAACCATTTCATCAACCCGGTTTTTGGGAATAACAGGTAATATCAAAATAAATCTTCAAAATGAATAATCTATTCAATATTAAGGATTACGTAGTGGTAATCACAGGCGGAACAGGTATTCTGGGACGTTGTATAGCAAAATACCTGGCTCTTGAAGGCGCTAAGGTGATAATCCTCGGACGCAAAGAAGAGGTAGGAGAGAAAATCGTAAGTGACATTAAAAATGCCGGAGGCGAATGTGAATTCATGAAGACCGATGTGATGAACCAGGAAATCGTGAAGAAAAACTGCGAGGATATAATAGCAAAATACGGAAAGGTGGACACATTGCTCAATGCAGCCGGAGGAAACATGGCAGGAGCCGTGATAGCGCCAGACGGCAATATCTTTGATCTCAAAGTGGAAGAATTCCAAAAGGTCCTTGAACTGAATCTCACCGGCACCGTTATACCTACACAGGTATTCCTCGAGCCAATGGTGAAGCAAGGAAAAGGCTCAATAATAAACTTCTCGTCAATGGCTGCTTTCCGACCAATAACACGTGTGTGTGGCTATGCTGCAGCAAAGGCAGGCATCAGCAACTTTACAGAGTTTATGGCAACGGAATGTGCCAAGAAGTTTGGCGAAGGTATCCGCGTCAATGCCATCGCACCAGGATTTTTCATTACAGAACAGAATCGTGCGCTTTTGACCAATCCTGACGGTACTTACACGCAGCGCGGCAAAGACGTAATCCATCAGACTCCGTTTGGCAGAATGGGTGATCCGGAAGAATTGTGCGGAACAATACATTATTTAATGAGTGATGCTGCAAAGTTCGTAACAGGAACAGTGGCCGTTGTAGACGGCGGTTTCAATGTATTTGCAATGTAGCCAACGAAAACCTTTACGTTGTTTTAAATGCAAAAAGTGCTACGTGATAATAAATAATATATTACTTTTGCACCGGATTTGAAAATCACAACATAAAAGGGTTGTTGCGCAACTTTAAATCTAATGGAAAAAACAAATTTAAATACATATATTAATCATGAAAGAATTGCAAGCTTTAAACAAAAGAACCGCTCCTAAGAGCGTTATGCCAGAAAAAATCATCCAGTTCGGTGAAGGTAACTTCCTGCGTGCTTTTGTAGACTGGATAGTTTGGAAAATGAACCAGAAAACAGACTTCAACGGATCTGTTGTAATAGTTCAACCTTTGGCTCAGGGTATGGTGGACTGGCTTAATGGACAGGACTGCCTATACCATGTTAATCTGCAGGGAAAAGAGAATGGTCAGCCTGTAAATACACTCGAGCGCATTGATGTTGTAAGCCGTGCACTTAATCCATATTCTCAAAACCAGGCATTCATGGCCTTGGCAGAACAGCCGGAAATGCGATTCATCATCTCTAACACTACAGAGGCTGGTATCGCATTCGACGACAGCTGTAAGTTTACCGATGCTCCAGCAGCTTCATATCCAGGCAAACTCGTTCAGTTGCTGTTCCATCGCTATAAGTTCTTCAATGGCGACCCTTCAAAGGGAATGATATTGATGCCTTGCGAATTGATCTTCTTGAACGGACATCACCTCAAGGAATGTATCTACCAGTATATTGAACTTTGGAAAAACGATATGGGAGCTGACTATGAAGGCTTCAAGAAATGGTTTACTGACAACTGCTTCGTATGTGCAACATTGGTTGACCGTATCGTTCCGGGCTTCCCACGTGATACTATCAAGGAAATCCAGCAGACTGTTTGCTACAAAGATAACCTCGTGGTTAAAGCAGAGTGCTTCCACCTTTGGGTTATTGAGAAAGCAGAGAATATGACAGTTGAGCAGATGAAAGAAGAGTTCCCGGCACACAAGGCTGGACTTCATGTTCTTATTACTGACAACGAGAAACCATATCACGAGCGTAAGGTTACATTGCTCAATGGCCCTCACACGGTTCTGAGTCCTGTAACATATCTTAGCGGTGTGAACATCGTGCGTGATGCTTGTGAACATCCTGTATTGGGCAAATATATTCACAAAGTGCAGTTTGAGGAGCTTATGCAGACTCTTAACTTGCCAATGGATGAACTGCAGAAGTTTGCATCTGATGTGTTGGAGCGTTTCGAAAACCCATTCGTAGATCATCAGGTAACAAGCATTATGCTTAATTCATTCCCTAAGTATGAGACTCGCGACCTGCCAGGCGTGAAGGTATACTTGGAGCGTAAAGGTGAACTGCCACAGGGACTTGTATTTGGTCTTGCTGCAATTATCACATACTACAAGGGTGGTGTGCGTGAGGATGGCGCAGAAATCAAGCCAAACGACGATCCGAAGATTATTGAAAAACTTCAGGAACTTTGGGCAACAGGCGATACACAGAAGGTTGCAGAGGGCGTTCTTGCCTTTGACTATGTATGGCATGAAGACTTGAACAAGACTGTTCCTGGATTGACAGAACTCGTGAAGAAAGACCTTGACTTGATTCAGGAGAAAGGTATGCTTGAAGCTGTCAAGACAATTTTGTAATATAAAATATAAACCATATGAGAAGAGCGTTGGGATAAATCTCCTGACGCTCTTTTTTTTGTGTAAAACTGACCGACAAAACACTTCGTTTGTTCTTTAAAATATTGTCATAACAAATACTGCACAAAATATTTTGAATTGTGCACCTAAATTATTATCTTTGCAGAAATAAATACAAATTCATTAATGGAATCAATACCGAGCTTTAATTCTTTGATAGAAAAGAGCATCATAGATAATTGGAATCTTGATGCACTTACAGATTATAAAGGAATTACTTTGCAATACAAAGATGTTGCAAGGAAAATAGAAAAACTGCATATATTATTCGAAAATAGCGGTGTGGTTAAAGGGGACAGAATTGCCCTTTGCGGTAGAAACAGTGCAAGTTGGGCTGTAGCCTTTCTTGCAACTCTTACGTATGGTGCCGTTGCTGTGCCTGTGCTTCACGAATTTACTGCCGATCAGATTCATAATATCGTAAACCACAGTGAAGCAAAGCTACTGTTTGTCGGAGATGTTGTAGCAACACAGATAGATCCTACTAAGATGCCAGATCTTGAAGGCATAGTATATATTCCGGATTATTCTCTTGTTATTTCAAGGACAGACAAATTGACTTATGCCCGCGAACACTTGAATGAACTTTTTGGAAAAAAATATCCTAAGGCATTCAGACAACAGCATGTTTGCTATTATAAGGAAATGACACCTAACGAGTTGGCGATGATTAATTATACAAGTGGTACAACAGGTTTCTCAAAGGGTGTCATGTTGCCGTATAGAGCACTATGGGGAAACCTGGATTTTGCTAAACAGGTGTTAGGGGCAAAGATTCCCAAAGGTGCCAACACAATAAGCATCTTGCCTATGGCACACATGTATGGAATGGCATTTGAATTCCTTTTCGAGTTCGTTCATGGTTGTCATGTGTTCTATCTTACAAGAGTTCCCAGTCCTGCAATTATTGCACAGGCATTCAAGGATGTTAAGCCTGCAATAATCATTGCAGTTCCTCTCGTGATAGAAAAAATAATTCGTAAACGAGTTTTTCCAAAAATTCAGAACAACAAAATTAAGTTGTTGATGAAAATGCCTGGAATAGCAAAAAAAGTTAAACACAAAATTTGCGAACAGGTTTACGAGGCGTTTGGAGGGAACATCTATGAAGTGATAATTGGCGGTGCGGCCCTTAATCAAGAAATCGAGGCTTTCCTGAAAGATATTGATTTCCCGTTTACCGTAGGGTATGGCGCAACAGAATGCGCTCCTATAATCTCATATTCTGATTATCATGATTTTGTTCCAACTTCCTGTGGAAGAGAAGTTGTGCATATGAATGTGAAGATTGACAGTGAAGATCCTGTACATGTACCAGGCGAAATCCTTGCCCGGGGAATGAATGTAATGCTTGGCTATTATAAAAATGAAGAGGCAACAGCCAATACGATAGACAAGGATGGATGGTATCATACAGGAGATTTAGGACTTATGGATAAAGAAGGAAACATTTTTATCAAAGGTAGAAGTAAGAATATGCTACTTGGCGCTAACGGCCAGAATATATATCCTGAAGAAATAGAGGATAAGATAAACAGTCTTCCGCTCGTTATGGAAAGTATAGTTATTCAGGAAAATCAAAAACTGGTAGCATTGGTTCACCCTGATTTTGATGAAGTGCATAATATGGGACTTTCTGATGAAGACTTGTCTAATCTTATGGAGCAGAATAAACAGACTCTCAATGCTACTCTTCCTGCATATTGCAAAATTTCAGCAATAAGAGTTTGTGAAAATGAATTTGAGAAGACTCCAAAGAAGAGCATTAAGCGGTATCTATACCAAAAATAGGGGGAAATCTAGAATATAAACCGGTTTTAAACAAAGCATCTTAAATATGTTTCTTAGGAATAACGTTGCATTTCTGTGCTTTCTTGTGTCTATGCTAATGCATTTTCAGTTTTCTTTCTCGGCTAATGCCAAGAGAGAATTCCGTGGTGCGTGGATACAGTGTGTCAATGGTCAATTCACTGGTATGGGTACAGAACAGATGAAAAAAGACCTAACCTATCAACTCGATGAACTTAAAAAGGATGGTGTTAATGCCATAATCTTTCAAGTCAGACCAGAATGTGATGCGTTGTATGAAAGCAAGATTGAACCTTGGAGCCGATTCCTCACAGGAAAGCAAGGTAAAGCTCCTTATCCTTATTGGGACCCCTTGGCGTGGATGATTGCTGAATGCCATAAAAGAGGGATGGAACTTCATGCATGGATAAATCCTTTCCGGGCTAAGACGAAAGCAACTAATGACTTGGCTGTCAATCATATAGCAATGTGTAAACCTGGAAATGTATTTGCTTATGACGGACTTCTGATTCTGAATCCAGGTTTACAGGAAAACAGAGATTATATATGTGCGGTTGTGAAAGACATTGTGAGTAGATATGATGTGGATGGTATACATCTTGATGATTATTTTTATCCATATCCAGTTCCCGGTCAAGTTATTCCTGATGATGCTGATTTTCGTGAAAACAATAACGGTTTTAATAATAAGGCTGATTGGAGAAGAGATAATGTAAACCTCTTTGTCAAGCAACTGTATGAAACTGTACACAAGGAAAAGCCATGGGTAAAACTTGGTATCTCTCCGTTTGGAATATACCGAAACAGAAAATCAGCTCCTAATATCGGGAGTATGACAAATGGTCTGCAAAATTATGATGACCTGTATGCCGATGTCCTTATGTGGATAAATAATGGTTGGCTGGACTATTGTGTGCCACAGATATATTGGGAAATCGGCAACAAGGCTGCTGATTACCAAACTCTTATCAAATGGTGGAATCAGTATGCAGGGAAAAGGCCTCTTTATATAGGTGAGGATGTGGAAAGAACAGTGAAATATCCCGACTTACATAATCCTGACATCAACCAAATGCCTGCAAAGTATAAGCTTCATGATGAAATGAGAAATGTATGTGGCACAGTGTTGTGGTATTCCAGAGCTGTTGTCGATAACATCGGAAATTATCAGACAGTATTGAGAAATTCATATTGGAAACATATAGCTTTACAGCCTTTGATGCCGTTTATTGACGATGAAGCTCCCAAAAAGGCAAAGGGACTTAAAGCTGTTGATATAGATAACGAAAAAATCCTTTTTTGGAAAAAACCAAAAGGTAAAGGATGGAAAGACGAAGCGGTTAGGTATGTAGTATATTCTTTTGATGAAGATGAGAATTTGGATATTTCTGATCCTTCAAAAATCTTGGATGTAACTGATAATACATTTCTAAAGTTACCCAAGATGATACAGGGGGATAAAAGAAAAAGAATTTATATCGTTACCGCTCTGGATAGAATGGGAAATGAAAGTAAACCTGTAAAATTGAAAGTTAAACTTTAAATAAAAGATATTATGGAGAATTTCACGGAACGGAGCATTCAGGAAGTTGACAGATTCCTTAGAAAGGTTTCACAGAAATTTACATCTACTGAAGAACCCTCGGTTATAACCGATATTCACATTCGTATCTCACCCGATAGCGGTGATTTGATGGCTTTTGACGATGATGAAAACGAAATAACACGTTGTGTCGTTGAAGAATGGATTGACAATAAAGACGAGAATTTTTATGATATAGCTGCAATTCTACTTAGAAACAGGTTGAATGCTCTCTCGGCAGACATGGATAATTTTTGCTTGCTAAAGCCATATAGCTTTGTCCTTGAGGATGACGATAAAGAGCATCTTGTCGAACTGTATGTCGTGGATGACGAAACCAATATAATTGGCGGAGACATAATGGTAGACTGGGATAAAGACCTTGATGAGTTTTTTGATAAGCTTATGAAAGAGTAAAAACACAAAAGAACGCAAACGTTTAAGATTTAATAAATCAAAAAACAATTGCACACTTTTTGTATTTTATTTTTATTTTGTTTGAAATATGAAAATATAGTGCTACTTTTGCAGTTGTAAACTCGATATTGCAAATCGGTCTGTAGAAAATTATGGAGAACAAAATAAAACATGTCGGCATTGTTGAGTCGATAAAGGATGATTGTGTAAAGGTTCGAATCATTCAGTCTTCGGCATGTTCAGTTTGTAAAGCTGCGAAACAATGTCATGCATCTGAAAGCAAAGAGAAAATAGTGGATGTCTTTACCGAAAATTCAAACGAATTTATAAAAGGACAAAATGTAATCGTTATGGCGTCATACAATGTTGGCCTATATGCAGTTACACTTGGGATGGTTATTCCTATGGTGCTAATGATTCTTGTCTTGCTGTCTATGACTCTGTTCGGATACAGTGAGATGACGTCAGCAATGGTTAGCCTTTCCTCCCTAATACCATATTATGTGTTACTCTATTTATTCAGATGTCAAATTAATAGAAGGGTTACTTTTTCAATCAAAAGTGTAAAATAGTTTGGATTTAATCTCAAAGAGTGATTTTTTTTTGTGTTGAACAACATTAACTGTAAGTTCTAGCAGAAAGACATTTTCATTAACAGAAAATTTATAACTAAAACAAATACAAAGATTATGAATTTCATTTTAGTCGCACTGATTGTCTTGGGCGGTATCGCGCTGGTTGCAGCCGTGATTCTTTATATCTGCTCCAAGAAATTCGCTGTGCATGAAGACCCGCGTATTGGTCAAGTGGCTGCCACATTACCCGGTGCAAACTGTGGAGGTTGTGGATTTGCCGGATGTTCCGGTATGGCAGATGCACTTGTAAAAGGTGCTGATAAAGGGTCTATTGAGGGTTTGTTCTGTCCTGTAGGCGGTTCGGCCGTGATGGGACAAGTTGCTGACTTGCTTGGTATCGCTGCTGCAAACACAGAGCCAAAGGTTGCTGTCGTGCGTTGTAATGGTACTTGTGAACTGCGTAAGCGCGTTGCTGTTTACGATGGTTTACAGACCTGTACTGCTGTAAATGCATGTGGTGCAGGAGAAACAGGCTGTGGATTTGGCTGTTTAGGCTGTGGCGACTGTACAAAGGTATGTCAGTTCGGCGCAATTGTCATTAATCCTGAAACAGGTCTTCCTGAAGTTGATGAATACAAGTGTACTGGTTGTGGTGCATGTGCCAAGGCATGTCCTCGTCACGTTATTGAACTTCGTAAGAAAGGACCCAAAGGACGACGTGTTTACGTACGTTGCGTAAACAAAGACAAGGGTGCTGTAGCTATGAAGGCATGTAAGGCTGCATGTATCGGATGTGGAAAATGTGCTAAAGAATGCAAATTCGAAGCAATTACAATTGAAAATAATCTGAGCTACATTGATCCAGAGAAATGTCGTATGTGTCGCAAATGTGAGGCAGCATGTCCTACAGGTGCAATCGTAGCTGTTAATTTCCCTCCACGCAAGCCAAAGGTAGAGGCTCCGGCTTCTAATGAGCCTGTATCGGCTCCGAAGGCAGCAACAGCTCCTAATACAAATGAGTCGAAGGCTGCTGACACTAATAATGTAGAAACCAATAAGGAGGCATAAGTAATGAATTTAAGAACATTTAGAATAGGTGGTGTACACCCCGACGAAAATAAATTGACATCAGAGGTAGCAACAAAGGTTGCTGCTTTACCGAAACAAGCGATATTTCCTCTTTCCCAACACATAGGAGCTCCCGCAAAGCCTGTTGTGCAGAAAGGTGATAAAGTAAAAGTTGGAACGCTTATTGCCGAGGCCGGTGGCTTCGTCTCTGCTCCAATTTATTCATCAGTATCTGGTACGGTGTTTAAGATAGACACAGCTGTCGATGCAACAGGCTATCGCAAACCCTGTATTATAATTAATGTTGAGGGGGATGAATGGGAGGAAAGTATAGACCGTTCTGAAACGTTGGAAAGCATAAGCGCTCATCCTGAACTTACACCAGAAGAAATTGTAAATCGCATTAAGATTGCCGGTGTTACAGGTATGGGAGGTGCAGGATTCCCGACTTTCATTAAATTATGTCCACCTCCCGGAGCCAAGGCAGAATGCGTAATAATCAATGGCGTAGAGTGTGAGCCATACATTACAGCAGACTATCGCCTTATGATGGAGCATGCCGACGAGATTCTTGTTGGACTGGAACTTTTGATGAAAGGTGCAAAAGTAAACAAAGGTTATATCGGAATTGAAGACAACAAGCCTGCTGCAATTAAACTGTTTGAGGAAAAAACAGCAGGAAGAGACGATATCGAAATTGTTCCTTTAGCAAAGAAGTATCCTCAGGGTGGAGAGAAGCAGCTTGTTGATGCTGTGATACGCCGACAGGTTCCTGCTCCGCCAGCAATTCCTGTAAATGTAGGTGCTATCGTTCAGAATGTTGGAACAGCATTTGCTGTATACCAAGCTGTAATGAAACACAAGCCTTTGTTTGAGAGATATACTACTGTTACAGGAAAGAGTTTGAGCAATCCTGGAAACTTCCTGGTTCGTATGGGTACACCGATGAAGGAGCTTATAGAAGTTTGTGGAGGAATGCCGGAAGGAGACAATAAAGTCCTTGCAGGTGGTCCGATGATGGGTAAGGCTCTGACAACAACAGATGTCCCCGTGTGCAAAGGTACAAACAGTATCACTGTTCTTACAGATGCAGATGCTAAGAGAAAGAAACCTCAGGCATGCATCCGTTGTGCAAAATGCGTTAGCGTGTGTCCTATGGGACTCGAGCCATTCTTGCTTGCAACGGCAAGTTCTTTCCATGATTGGGAAAAGGTTGAGCATGAGGACATTACTTCCTGCATAGAATGTGGCTCTTGTCAGTTTACGTGCCCGGCTCACCGTCCGTTGCTCGATAATATCCGTTTAGGAAAGTCCACCGTTATGGGTATCATACGATCAAGGAATGCAAAGAAATAATCCTGAACCATTCTTTAATTGTAAGTGAAAAAGTTTACAAATAAACATGTCTGTAAAAAGTATACTCTAAAGTCAGACAAAAAAGAAACAATAAGAAAATGAGTAAATTAATAGTATCTTTATCGCCACATGCCCATGGAACAGACAGCGTGGAGCGCAATATGTATGGAGTCATAATAGCGTTGATTCCGGCATTGTTAGTCTCGTTCTTCTATTTTGGCATTGGCTCAGCAATAGTTTGTCTCTCCAGTGTCGCCGCTTGCATGTTTTTCGAGTGGTCGATAACAAAATACCTGTTGAAAAAAGAATCCACTGTTCTTGACGGTTCAGCCATATTAACAGGATTGCTGCTTGGCTTTAACTTGCCTTCAAACCTTCCTGTTTGGATTGTTATAATTGGTGCTCTTGTCGCTATAGGAGTTGGTAAGATGACATTTGGCGGTTTGGGTTGCAATCCGTTTAATCCGGCACTTGTTGGCCGTTGCTTCTTGCTTGTGTCGTTCCCTGTTCAGATGACATCATGGCCAAAGGTTGGTCAGCTTCTGAAATATACAGATGCGGATACAGCAGCAACTCCATTAAGTGTAATGAAGATGGCAATAAAGGAAGGAAAACCTGAAATTCTAAACCAGTTGCCAGATTCGTTCAGCATGTTGCTTGGAAATACCGGTCTGAACAACGGAGCCGGAACTATCGGTGAGATATGTGCCTTGGCGCTCCTCTTAGGCCTTGCATATATGCTGTGGAAAAAAATCATCACTTGGCATATACCGGTAAGTATTTTGGCCACAGTGTTTGTGTTTAGTGGCATAATGCACTGTGCTAATCCAGTTTATGCTTCTCCAGTAGCCGAGTTGCTCAGTGGTGGTTTGATGTTGGGTGCCATTTTTATGGCAACAGATTATGTAACATCTCCAATGACCTATAAGGGACAGATAATCTATGGCGTTGCGATAGGTTTCCTTACTGTTGTAATTAGAAACTGGGGTGCATATCCAGAGGGAATGTCTTTTGCAATTCTCATTATGAATGCGTTTACTCCGCTTATTAATGCTTATATCAAACCGAAACGCTTTGGCGAAGTAGTAAAGAAGGAGGGTAAATAAATGAAAAAGTTAGAATCATCTATAACAAACATGGTTGTTGTTCTTGTTGGTGTTGCGCTTATCACAGGTGCGATTCTTGCATATGTGAACAATATTACAACGGCTCCAATTCAGGCACAGGCTGAGAAAACCCTTACTGACGGTATAAAGAAAGTAATGGGTGGAAGCGATGATATAAAGGTTGTAAGCAACGACACTGTAAAACAAGAGTTCAAAGGCAAACAGCTTGCGTATGTAATTCATGTAACTCAAGACAGCAAGGGAAACAATTTGGGAGCAGCCGTAGAGAGCTCATCTACCGGTTTCGGTGGAGAGTTGAAAGTGCTTGTCGGTTTTAATCCAAACGGAGATATTTTGGGCTATACAATTCTTCAGACAGCTGAAACTCCAGGTTTGGGAGCAAAGGCTCAAGACTGGTTTCAGAAAGACGGTAAAGGTAACATTATCGGTATGAATCCGTCGTCTGAGCTTACTGTAAGCAAGGATGGAGGAAAGGTAAATGCCATTACGGCAAGTACAATAACCAGCCGTGCATTTCTTTTAGCCGTAAACAATGCCTATAAAGCTTATTCAAGCAAGAAGTGCAATACATCCGTTGATGCTGCGAGTGGCGCAACCGAAGTAAATAAAAACAAATAAAAGAGTTGAACAATGAATTACTTTAAAATATTATTAAATGGTATAGTAAAGGAAAACCCAACTTTCGTTCTCCTTTTAGGTATGTGTCCAACTTTGGCCACTACTACCTCTGCATTAAACGGTCTTTCGATGGGACTTGCAACAATGTTCGTACTTATTTGTTCGAACTTGGTGATTTCTCTTATAAAGAACCTCACTCCAGACATGGTGCGTATACCGGTTTTCGTTGTTGTCATTGCATCTTTCGTTACCATTCTCCAGATGATAATGCAAGCATTTGTTCCTGCAATATATGCAACGTTAGGTTTATACATTCCACTTATCGTTGTGAACTGTATCATATTGGGACGTGCAGAGGCATTTGCATGTAAGAATGGTCCGGTAGAGAGTATTTTCGACGGTATAGGAATGGGTGCAGGTTTTTCGATAGCCTTGACTTTATTGGGAGCCGTCAGGGAGTTGCTTGGAGCAGGAGCAATTTTTGGTGTAACATTACTTCCCGAAACATGCAATATGCTTCTCTTCATACTTCCTCCTGGAGCCTTTATAACCCTGGGTTACCTTATTGCAATAGTAAATAAATTTAAGAAGGCATAATCATGGAATATATTTTGATATTTATCTCAGCTATATTTGTAAACAATATAGTTCTGTCGCAGTTCTTGGGAATCTGTCCATTTCTTGGAGTGTCCCAAAAAGTCAGTACATCATTAGGTATGGGTGCTGCCGTAGCATTCGTTCTAACCCTTGCTACGATAGTTACATACCTTGTACAGACATTTATTCTTAATCCTTTCGGCTTACAGTATCTTCAGACGATTGCATTCATACTTGTCATTGCAGCATTGGTTCAGATGGTAGAAATCATATTGAAAAAAGTTTCTCCAGCCCTGTATCAGGCTCTTGGAATCTTTTTGCCGCTTATAACGACCAACTGTGCAGTGCTTGGTGTCGCAATACTTGTAATCCAGCGTGACTACAGCTTGCTTCAGAGTGTTGTATATGCCTTCTCCACCGCTATAGGTTTTGGATTGGCACTTACGGTGTTTGCAGGTATAAGAGAGCAACTTGCTTATGTAAATATACCAAAAGGAATGAAAGGAATGTCGATAGTGCTTGTAACAGCCGGTCTGCTCAGTCTTGCCTTTATGGGCTTTTCAGGTGTTGACGGAGGTTTGAAAATACTTTTCGGTCTAAACTAAAAACGGTTTAGTAACATACAGATTTTATGAAAGGGTTACGGCATCTTTGTCGTAGCCTTTTTTTGTGCATTTCAATCAACATAACAGATTTTTATTAAAATAAACAGACTAAAATTTTATATTTGGATTTAAGTTACTATATTTGCAGCACTAAATAAAAATAGTATGAAAAATATTATTCTCGTAACAGGTGGTACAGGTTTCATCGGGTCACACACGACTGTGGAACTTATTGAAAATGGGTATGATGTCGTTATTGTTGACAATCTCTCTAATTCCAATGAGAATGTAATAGACGGAATAGAGAAGATAACAGGTGTCAGGCCATCGTTTGAAAAGGTGGATTGCTGCGATTATCAGGCAATGGAAAATGTATTCAAGAAATACAAGGGCATCAAAGGTATAATACACTTTGCAGCAAGCAAGGCTGTGGGCGAAAGTGTAAAAATCCCCTTGAAGTATTACAGAAACAATATAAACAGCCTCTTGAATATTCTTGAGTTAATGCCCAAATACGATGTAAAGGGAATTATCTTTTCTTCAAGTTGCACGGTTTATGGTCAGCCTTCGGCAGAAAACCTTCCTGTAACCGAAAAAGCTCCGTTGCAAAAGGCATTAAGTCCATATGGAAATACGAAGCAAGTAAACGAAGAAATAATACAAGACTTTATACACAGTGGTGCACCGATAAAGTCCATCATATTGAGATATTTCAATCCGATAGGTTCTCATCCGTCAGCATTGATAGGAGAATTGCCAAATGGCGTTCCGATGAATCTGATACCTTTTGTTACCCAAACGGCAATAGGTATTTGCGGTGAACTGAAAATCTTTGGCAATGATTACAATACGCCGGATGGAACCTGTATCCGTGATTATATAGACATTATGGATCTTGCTTCGGCTCATGTCAAGGCAATAGAAAGAATACTGAATGAGACAAACACCGACAATGTTGAAATATTCAACATCGGAACAGGACACGGCTTAAGTACGCTCCAGATTGTCGAAGGGTTTGAGAAGGCAACAGGTGTAAAGCTAAATTGGAAATATGCCCCACGTCGTGAAGGCGACATAGAGAAAGTTTGGGCAGATCCACATAAGGCAAACACCGTTTTGGGATGGAAAGCAACAAGAAGTATCGAAGATACACTCCGTTCCGCATGGAAATGGCAACAAAAGCTACGTGCCGACGGGATACAGTGATTTTTATAATTATTAAGCTAAGGTAAAAAGATAAACACATGTTCAATTTGACATGTGGTATTTGTGTTTGTGTTGTTATTATCCTCCGATGTGATATCGGGGGATAATTTTTAGGAAAAATGTAATGAGATAGAATCCTTACTTGTAATTGCTTTAAATCCCACACCAAGAGTAACATACTAAACTTCAATATAAAAACCCAAATATGAATGTTGATAAAATAAAAGAAATAATAGAAAAGAAACCAAACCTTTCAACGGCACTCGGTATGCACTTCATCTCTACACCAGATGATGACATATGTATGGCTACAATGAAAGTTGATGAAAGAAACCGCCAGCCATTTGGCTTTCTCAGCGGTGGAGCTTCACTTGCCCTTGCCGAGAACGTGGCTGGAGTCGGTTCCACAGCCTTGTGTCCAGGTAAGATTTGCGTGGGGGTAAGCGTCAGTGGCGATCATGTGAAAGCAGTTGAAGAAGGAGATACAGTTACAGCCCTTGCGCACCTTGTGAGCAAAGGCAGAAAACTTCATGTTTGGGATGTTCAGATAACCAATTCCAATGGAGAGCTTATATCCACCGTGCATGTAACAAACTATATCATTACTCCAAAGAAGTAGATGAGAGATAATTATGCCATTTTCCGTTATCCGGATACAGAGGAATGTTATATCCTGCAATGCAACAATGAAGATTTGGTTGTGGCAGACACGTACCTTTCTATAGACAATATAGAAGGCTTTGTCTTCGCTCCGTTTCATATCAGTAAATCCACTCCGGTAATAATTATAAAGAACAGTACACCTGAAAAAATACATTTGCCAGAACTGAGAAAGACAGAGCACGTTGCAGCAGATGAAAAAAGCAGCAAGCAACAGTATTCTGCCGATTTCAGGAAATTCTATGATTTCGTGGATAAAGGACATGCCGGAAAGGTAGTACTCGCCCGTAGTTCAACACAGATAACCGATGAACCATTAGACGCAATGGCAATGTTCACAGAGGCATGCAGGAACAATCCGCATGCATTTACTGCTCTGGTGCATAATTCTGTTTCCGGTACATGGCTAATGTCTACACCGGAAATTCTTTTGGAGCATATTGGAAATGACTACCATACAATGGCTCTTGCCGGTACAATGCTTACTTCTTCTCTTGAAAGCGGAATGTGCTGGAGTGATAAAAACATAGAAGAACAAAAATATGTTGCCGATTATATCCGCAATGCTATAAAACCATATTCTAATGATATAATCGAGAAAGGCCCGTACACCAGTCGCTCCGGCAATGTGTCGCATCTGCGTACAGACTTTCTTTTCCGTTCTGGAAAAAAAGAAAAAAGTATAGGTGAGATAGTTTCACGGCTTCATCCCACACCAGCAGTGTGTGGCCTCCCCGTATCGGAATGTGAAACATTTATTATGGAAGTAGAATCATGCGAAAGGGAATATTATAGCGGATTTTGCGGCGTCGTTACAAATCAAACGGCTGCGCGTCTCTATGTAACCTTGCGCTGCATGAAGATAAATGGTAACGAGCTTACCCTTTATGCTGGAGGTGGAATACTGAGGGGCAGCAAACTCGAGGAAGAATGGAATGAGACAATAAACAAAATGCAGGCAATGAAGAATTGCATAATAAAAGAAGTGAAAGATGTATAGTGATAAACCGACGGTAAATCTTCTGACAGCCTTGATGATTGAAAAAGGAGTAAGAAAGGTTGTTGTATGCCCGGGGTCAAGAAACATTCCGCTCGTGCATAACTTCTCCGAAAATCCATGTATCGAGTGCTATCCTGTTACAGATGAGCGTAGTGCAGCGTTTTACGCATTAGGCTTGTCGCTTGCAACAAATGCCCCCGTAGCGGTATGTGTTACTTCAGGCTCTGCTGTATTGAATACAGCCCCGGCAGTAGCCGAAGCATATTATCGCCATATTCCGCTCGTTGTCATATCAGCCGACAGACCGATGGAATGGATAGACAGACAAGATGGACAGACAATACGTCAGAATAATATATTGTCAGGAATAGTAAGACATCAGTCAGACATACCCGATTGTTCTGTTGAAGATGCCTCTGCAATGAGTTTTGCATCACTTTCGCTGAACAAATGTCTAAACGGATGTATTGGCAGAAATTCTGGGCCGGCACATATAAACATTCAGCTTGAAGAACCATTGTTCAATTTCACAACAGACCAACTTCTGGCGAATACGAATATCCTGCCGGTAAGTAATGAAACAGAAGAGGTAAGCACCGCGTGTGAGAGCGTTATCAACAGTTTCATTACTTCAAGGAACAAACTGATAGTAATGGGTCAGATAAATAAGTCTGATGATGAGTTGGACCAGATTTTACGTAGTCTGAAAGAACACTATATTGTTCTCTGTGAGCCGCTTTCTTCAAAATATGCAGATCCATTTGAATGTGCACTGCCCTTTATTTCTGAAACATTCGAAAATACAGTCGTAGATACCGTCATTTCGGTAGGCGGCAACATTGTGAGCAAAGGTCTTAAAAAGGCACTCCGTCAGGCAAAAATAAAAAAACTGTTTGAAGTTAGCAGGTTTGGTGAGCCACATGCCACATTCCTTCGTCAGACAGCAATTGTAGAATGTGATGAAAAACTGTTTCTTGCAGCTTTGCTGAAGAAGACTATTGAAGAACAGACTGCTGTTGCCCCTATTGCAGAGCAGTTAATCCCAGTGTTGTCGCATGTGGCAGAACATACAGATACTTTCTGCCCGGACTATTCGCAGCTGATGGCGGTAAAAGAACTTGAAACATCACTTGAAGACATGGAGTATGATTTTGAGATGCATTATGCCAACAGTATGGCTGTCAGACTCGGATGCCTTCTTTCCTCGCGCCGTTATATATGGTGCAACCGTGGAGTAAATGGCATCGAGGGAAGCCTTTCAACAGCGGCTGGCTTTTCATTAGGCGTGGATTCTAAAGTGTTCTGCGTTATTGGCGACTTGAGCTTTTTCTACGACCAAAACGCTTTGTGGAACAATATGTTGCGTGGTAACCTTCGTGTTATGCTGTTGAACAATGGGGGCGGATGCATTTTCCGTCGTTTGAAAGGACTGGAAATGAATGAAGATGAAAGAGAATTCATTACGGGAGAACACCATGTCAATGCGCGTGGAATATGCGAACAGAATGATATAGGATACCTTTCTTCCCACAATGAAGAAGAATTCCATACAGCGCTTGTGCATTTCCTTACAGAGGAAACTTCACGTCCGATAGTATTCGAAGTTTTCACCGACCCTGATACAGACATCCGGACGCTTGACCAACTTGACACATTTGTTAAAGAAAATATATAGGAAAATACAATGAACAATAGAAAATGGACAAAGATTGAAGGCTATGACTTCAAGGAAATACTGTTTGAAGAATGTGAGGGCGTTGCCAAGATAACAATCAACCGCCCCCGTTACCGCAATGCGTTTACACCGCTCACCACGCATGAAATGAGCGTTGCCTTCTCCCACTGTCGTGAGGCACAGAACATAAGTGTTGTGATTCTTACAGGAGCTGGCGACAAGGCATTCTGTTCAGGTGGCGATATGCATGTAAAGGGACGCGGCGGTTATGTAGGCAACGACGGAGTACCGCGTCTTAATGTGCTTGATGTGCAAAAACAAATACGTTCCTTGCCGAAACCTGTAATTGCCATGGTGAATGGATATGCCATCGGCGGAGGACACGTGCTCCATTTGATGTGCGACCTTACGATAGCAAGCGAGAATGCTATATTCGGGCAGACAGGCCCTAAGGTAGGCTCTTTCGATGCCGGGTTCGGGGCTTCATATCTTGCCAGAATAGTAGGACAGAAAAAGGCTCGTGAGATATGGTTTCTTTGTCGCCAATATTCAGCAGCAGAAGCTGAAAGAATGGGAATGGTAAACAAAGTGGTGCCGTTTGACAAACTTGAAGATGAGTGTATGGAGTGGGCACACACCATGATGGAGCGCAGTCCGCTTGCTCTTCGTATGATAAAGGCAGGACTTAATGCCGAGCTTGATGGACAGGCAGGAATACAGGAACTTGCCGGTGATGCAACCATGCTTTATTATTTTCTCGACGAAGCTCAAGAGGGTGGCAAGGCATTCCTCGAAAAGCGTAAACCTGACTTCGGCAAATATCCCAAGCTTCCGTAACCCAATATTAAGATTGATATGTTCAAGACAAAAATATCTAAACATACGCTCCACTTTAAGAATCCTGCCGGCACATCTCGCGGCATTTACACCACACGCGATATATGGCTCGTCAGGATCACGGATACAACGACAGGAAAGGAGGGGGTGGGGGAGTGCGCTCCCTTGCCTGACCTCAGTTGTGATGCATCTTCCGGTTATGAAGACAATCTCCGTCAGTTGTGTAGCGTCTTTGAATCTACAGGAGAGATTAACCGAGATCTATTGCGTCCGTATCCGTCAATACTTTTCGGCTTGGAAACGGCTAAGCTTAATCTTGAGCGTGGCAAATTCCTGTTTGACACCCTTTTTTCTCATGGCAAGGCCGGCATTCCCATAAACGGACTTGTTTGGATGGGAAGTTTCGATGAGATGCGTCAGCGAATGGAAGATAAAATAGAACAAGGGTTCAAGTGTGTGAAACTAAAGATTGGCGCCATTGATTTTGAGAGTGAGCTGCAACTTGTCCGTTCCATCCGCAAGCGTTTTTCAAAGGAAGTTATCGAGTTGCGTGTTGATGCCAACGGAGGTTTTTCTTATAAAGATGCTCTGCAAAAACTTGAGAAACTGTCGCATTTCGATATCCATTCCATCGAACAACCGATACGTCAGCACCAATGGCGGGAGATGGCACAGCTCTGCCAGTCCACACCGATACCTGTTGCACTCGACGAAGAACTTATCGGTGTAAATATAGCGGGAATGAAAGAAGAACTAATCGACAGGATACGGCCACAATACCTTGTACTCAAGCCATCGCTCCATGGAGGAATAAGCGGAACGTCAGAATGGATAGAGTTATGTCGCAGACATGACATTGGCAGTTGGATAACCAGTGCTCTTGAAGGTAGCATTGGGCTCGCAGCCATTGCCCAGTATGCTTCCTTTGTATATGGCGATAACATTCAGTTTGCCCAAGGCTTGGGCACTGGAGCACTTTATACTGATAATTTTCCTGCCCAAACAGAGGTTCGATGTAATGAAATATGGATGAAATGAAGTTGCTTTTGTTATTCTTCTAATTTAGATAAATCACTGAGGATAAATGACTTTACACGAATTCCTTGAAGAATGGAATGATTCTTCGCCTTCTCTTCTGGTCCATACAAGTGGTTCCACTGGAACGCCTAAGCCGATGAGAGTGGAAAAAAGTAGAATGATGGCCAGTGCACGTCTTACATGCCACTTTCTCGGTTTGAACAAAAACGATTCAGCCCTTCTGTGTATGCCCTTGGATTATATAGCCGGAAAGATGGTTGTGGTGCGTAGCATCGTGAGCGGAATGCGCCTAATAAGCGTTGTCCCGTCGTCTCATCCATTGAGAGGCTTGAAAGAACAGCCCACGTTTGCGGCAATGGTGCCGATGCAAGTTTATTCCACTTTGCAGAATGCTGACGAGGCGTTGATGCTTGCCAATATAAAAAATCTTATAATCGGTGGAGGAGCAATCGACCATAAGTTGGAAAGAAAGCTAAAAGACTTTCCCAATGCCGTTTGGAGCACATATGGCATGACCGAGACCCTTTCGCATATTGCCCTGCGTAGATTGAACGGAACCGAAGCTTCTCGCTATTACATGCCATTCGACAATGTGTATCTGTCGCAGTCATCAGATGGTTGCCTGTGTATAAAAGCCCCGGAAGTATGTCCGGTTGAACTCCACACCAATGATATTGTGGAGTTTCATCCTGATGGGCGGCGTTTCGTCGTAATTGGAAGAAAAGACAACGTTATAGATACAGGCGGTATAAAAGTCCATGCAGAAGAAGTGGAGGAGATAATCCGTCCATTTCTGAACAGAGATTTTGCAATAAGCAAGAAGTCAGACCCGATGTTTGGTGAGATGATAGTCTTGTTGATTTCATTTCCCGAAATCTTTCGTAATTCGGAAACGGCAAACTCTCCGATGCTTAATCTGCAAAATCTTGATGCAGATAAATACAGAGCTGCCTACGGGGAAATCTGTATGATAATAGAAAAATATGAGAAAGTTCTTCCGCGCTATTGGCAACCTCGTGAGATATACCTCACGGCATCAATTCCGCATACTGCTACAGGAAAGATTGCCCGAGGCAGAATAATTTCTGATATAAGTGAGGCATCTGAATAATATGGAAATTACCATATAGTCAGATGCCCACTATGAAAGATAATTAAATCTTGCCGCTTAGTCTTCCATAAGTTTTCTGTAGCGGCCCTTCTTTATTTCCTCGTTGCCCAGACGCCTTGCTTTGTTTATTTCGTATTCCGAATAACTTCCCTCAAAGAAGAACACCTCGCCGTTGCCTTCAAAAGCAAGTATGTGGGTGCAGATACGGTCAAGGAACCATCGGTCGTGGCTGATTACTACAGCACATCCGGCAAAGCCTTCCAGACCTTCCTCCAGTGCGCGTAGTGTATTTACGTCAATATCATTTGTGGGTTCGTCCAGAAGCAGAACATTGCCTTCCTGCTTCAGAGCCATGGCAAGTTGCAGCCTGTTTCTTTCTCCACCCGAGAGCTTTCCGCATAGTTTGCTTTGGTCAGTTCCGGCAAAATTGAATCGAGATATATAGGCACGTGCATTGACATCTCTTCCGCCCATCCTTATCGTTTCGTTTCCCTGGCTGATAGTTTCGTAAACAGATTTTTCCGGATCAATGTCTTTGTGTTGCTGGTCCACATATGCAAGTTTCACGGTTTCCCCCACTTCAAATGTGCCGCCGTCGGCTTTCTCCAGTCCCATAATTAGTCTGAAGAGCGTTGTCTTTCCTGCACCGTTCGGACCAATTACGCCCACGATGCCGTTTGGCGGAAGCATAAAGTTCAGGTCGTTGAAGAGCACTTTGTCTCCGAAAGCCTTTTTCACATGCTGTGCTTCAATTACTTTGTTGCCAAGTCTCGGACCGTTTGGAATGAATATCTCAAGCTTTTCCTCCTTGTCCTTCTGCTCTTGGTTGAGCATCTGTTCATATGCGTTAAGTCGTGCTTTGCCTTTGGCTTGTCGAGCTTTTGGAGCCATATGAGCCCATTCCAGTTCTCTCTCGAGAGCTTTTCTTCGCTTAGAAGCCTGTTTCTCCTCTTGCATCATTCTTTTTGTCTTTTGGTCAAGCCATGAAGAATAGTTGCCGTGCCAAGGAATGCCTTCTCCACGGTCGAGTTCCAAAATCCATTCGCTCACGTCATCCAGAAAGTATCTGTCGTGAGTAACGGCAATCACAGTGCCTTCATACTGCTGCAGATGCTGTTCGAGCCAGTCTATGCTCTCGGCGTCAAGATGGTTCGTCGGCTCGTCGAGCAGTAGCACATCAGGTTTCTGCAATAGTAGCCTACACAGAGCCACGCGTCTGCGTTCTCCCCCCGACAGATTTGTCACGGGCCAGTCGCCAGGCGGACATCTCAGTGCAGCCATTGCCCTGTCAAGTTTTGAATCCATGTTCCATGCATCGGTAGCATCTATGATATCCTGCACTTCAGCCTGTCTTTGCATCAGTTTATCCATTTTGTCAGGGTCGCCGTAATACTCTTCCAGTCCGAATTTCATGTTTATTTCCTCATATTCCTTCAGAGCGTCATAAGCCTTCTGCACACCCTCCATCACATTCTCTTTCACCGTTTTGTTTTCGTCGAGTGGTGGATCCTGTGGCAGATATCCCACGCTGTATCCCGGACTCCACACCACTTCGCCTTGAGTGGGTTGTTCCAGTCCGGCAATGATTTTCATCAAGGTGGATTTTCCTGCGCCGTTCAGTCCTATTATACCTATTTTCGCTCCGTAGAAGAATGAAAGATAGATATTTTTCAGAATCTGCTTATTGTTCTGCGGTATTATTTTCGACACCCCCACCATGGAGAAAATAACCTTTTTGTCGTCAGTAGTAGCCATGTCTTTTCTATGTTGTATTTCGTTTAACGAAAAGCGGGCAGCAGGGAATTGTTCAGTTCCCCGTTGTCCGTTTTTCTGTATAAAAAATATTTCAGTATTTTTGTTTAGAGAATTTGTCTGTACAGTCCCAGGATGTCATCTTTAGTTACAGGACGTGGATTTCCCGGAGTGCAAACATCCGTTATAGCCTGTTCTGCTAGAGCCGGGATATCCTCTTCCTTGATTCCGAGTTCAGAGAGATGTTGCGGGATGCCCACAATTCTCGACAGATTCTCAATTTCGTTGCATGCAGCCTCAGCCGCCTGCTCATCTGTCATTTCCGGTTTGTACACGCCCACCGCCTTTGCTATTTCCACATATTTCTTTATGCTGACAGGCATATTGAATCTCATCACCGTAGGCAAAAGAATGGCACAAGCCACACCGTGAGGCACGTCGTGCAGAGCACTCATCGGGTGAGCCATTCCGTGGTCCACTCCAAGTCCCACATTCGAGAAAGCCATTCCGGCAATATACTGCGCCACAGCCATACCGTTTCTGCCTTCAGGATTCTTTGGGTCGTTCACAGCCATAGGCAGATACTTGTGTATCATTTCGATAGCTTTGATTTCAAACATATCGCTCATTTCCCATGCAGCCTTTGTGATCAGTCCTTCAATGGCATGAGTCATGGCATCCATACCGGTAGCAGCAGTAAGGCCCTTTGGCAGAGAATACATCAGCTCTGCATCGATAATTGCCACGGCAGGGATATCGTTAGGATCCACGCAAACCATTTTCTGCTGGCGCTTCTCGTCAATGATAACATAGTTGATAGTTGTCTCGGCAGCAGTACCTGCCGTTGTAGGCAGCGCGATGATAGGCAAGCATTTGTTTTTCGTGTCTGCCACGCCCTCGAGTGATACAACATCTGCAAATTCCGGATTTGTACATACTATACCTATTCCTTTAGCAGTATCCATCGACGAACCGCCGCCTATTGCAATGATAAAGTCGGCTTCAGCCTTTTTGCATGCTTCCACGCCCATTGTCACGTTTGTTACAGTGGGGTTCGGCTTCACCTCATCATATATTTCGTATGGTATTTTTGCATCGTCAAGCACGTCGAGCACCATCTTTGCCACTCCAAACTTCATTAGTCCCTTGTCTGTAACAACAAGGGCTTTTTTGAAACCGCGTGCTTTTACCACTGTTGGCAATTCCTTTCTTGCACCAGGACCGAAGTATGAAACTTCGTTCAAAATGAATCTGTTGACCATAATTTTAGATTTTTGTTATATATATACAAATATGTTTGTTACATAGAATTTTCAGGTAAACTTCTTTTCTGCTTTATTGCAAAAATCTGTTTATGTTATTTATATTAAGACGTGTGTTACTTCATTTTGTAACACACGCCTTTTTGCTTTTTTATAGCAAACATCCAATCTGGTATACGGCAGCAGACACTATCCATGCCGTTGCTGTTGTATAGAATGCTGTAAACAATGCCCATTTCCAACTTCCCGATTCGTTTTTTATCGCTGCCACCGTGGCAAGGCACGGGAAGTAGAGCAGGACAAAGAGCAGATAGCAAAAGGCTATGAGAGGCGTTACTCCATCTGCCGACATTTTTTTGTACAGATACTGATATTTTGCCGTGTCAGATTCCGTATCGTCAGCCACAGTCTCGTCTCCCGAGTAGAGCACGCCCATCGTGGAAGCCACGATTTCCTTTGCCCCTACACCAGAGATTAGACCGACCGACAGTTTCCAGTCGAAGCCTTGCGGACGGAACACCGGTTCTATTGTTTTTCCTATTCTTCCGATATAGCTCTGTTCCTGTTGTTCCTGAGCGTTCAGTTTGTCGTCATGAGGGAAATATCCCAGGGCCCACACTATTATACTTGCCACAAGGATTATTCCTCCCATTTTTTTCAGATACTGTTTTCCTTTCTCCCATGTATGTCTGAATATAGCCTTTGCGGTAGGGAAGCGGTAGGGCGGAAGTTCCATTACAAACGGTATGTCCTCGCTCTTTACCAGCCACTTGCTGAACACGCGGCTCATAACGACAGCTGTCAGAATACCTATGGCATAGAGTAAAATCATTATTGCGCTGCGGTATTTCAGGGCAAAGAAAGTGCTTGTTATCATGATGTATATAGGCAGTCGTGCAGAACAACTCATAAACGGCAGTATAAGCATCGTTATCAGTCTGCTTCTGCGGCTTTCAATAGTCCTTGTTGCCATAACGGCAGGCACATTGCATCCAAAACCCATGATGAGCGGGATAAACGATTTGCCGTGCAGTCCCATCTTGTGCATCAGTTTGTCCATTATGAAAGCGGCACGTGCCATATAACCACTGTCTTCCATAAAAGATATAAAGGCATAGAGTATAAGAATCTGTGGCAGGAACACTATAACGGCTCCCACGCCTCCCAGTACCCCGTCTACAAGCATTGCCTTCAGTGGCCCCTCTGTCATGTTGCTGCTCAGCCAGTTGCCCAGTGCCCCCACGCCGGCGTCTATCCAGTCCATAGGATATTGTCCGAGAGAGAACGTAACCTGAAACATCACATATAGCAAGAAGAAGAACAGGGGGAAGCCTAAATACTTGTTGGTAAGTAATTTGTCTATTATATGAGTTGTCTGGTAGGCATCTTGCTTGTTGCCGGTTTCAAACTCGGCTTCTTTCAGCGCACCGTTGATAAAGCCATATTTGGCATTCATTATGGCAGTTTCGCTGTCTTCTTTCACCTCCTCCTTTATTCTCAGCGCTTCTTTGTTGCGCAGTTCGATAATTTCCTTTCCGTTGGGCAGAGTTTCTACAAACTTCTCTGCCTCGTTGTCCATTTCCAGCAGTTTTATTGCCAGATATCGAGTGGAGTACTTGTATCTGATTTGTTCGTCCTCTTGCACGAGAGCCTTTACCCTGTCGATACCCTCCTCGATGTCTTTTCCGTGGTTTATATGTATATGGCGGTAAGTGTTGTCCTCGCCTTCATACATGTTTATAATAGTCTGGAAAAGTTCTTTCACTCCCTTTCCAGAGCGGAACACTGTGGGTATCATCGGCACGCCGAACAGTTTTCCCAATGTCTTGAGATTAAGTGTATCGCCACGTTCCTCAAACTCGTCAAACATATTCAGCGCACAGATAATCCTCTGGTTCATGTCCACCAGTTGCGTGGTGAGATAAAGGTTGCGCTCAAGATTGCTCGAGTCTATCACATTAATTATTATATCCGGAGTCTTCTCAATGATTTCCTTTCTCACATACAGTTCTTCTGGACTGTATGCCGACAAGGAATACGTTCCGGGCAGATCCGTTATGTTAAACTCATATCCTTCGAATGTGGCATGTCCCTCCTTTGCATCGACAGTCACACCGGAGTAGTTTCCAACCCTTTCGTGAGCTCCGGATATATAGTTGAAGAGCGATGTTTTTCCGCAGTTCGGATTTCCCACGAGTGCCACGTTTATTATGCGCCGCTTCTTCATGGCCGCATTATGTAGCTTCGTATCTGATATTGTCTGGCTTGCCCCTTTATCCTCTTCTTCTTCAATTCTTTCTTTGTCAATGTCCAGGACAGTCTTGTCCTTTTCTTCCTCTTCCTGTGCTTTCGCTTCTTCAATGGACATGATTTCGATCATTGATGCTTCGTTGTGCCTTAACGACACCTCGTAGCCCATGACTTTATACTTCACGGGGTCCTGCAGCGGTGCATTGAGCAACACCTCCACAGTCTGTCCCTTTATAAAGCCCATCTCTATGATACGCTTGCGGAATCCTCCGTGTCCAAGAACCTTCACTATGACACCTTTATCTCCGGTTTTCAGTTCAGATAATTTCATTACTTGTCTTGATTTCTTTATCCTGTTTTTGCCTTTGCATCTGCGGCATGTATGCCGGGTGGCAATAGGCATTATGTTTTATTTTTTTTGGATTATACAAAGATAGAAAGAAAAAAGCAATTATTGCTACAAATAAGTTAAAATACCTATTAATTATTACTTATTATATTTTGCGATAGCGATGCATTATCATTTGTGGGTATTATCGGTTGAAATATTCCTCGAGTTCCTCCCTTGCCGCTGTGCCGTTATTGTCAAGGTCTTTCACAATCCTTCCGTGTTCCATCACCACTATTCGGCTACTTATGTCCACGGTGTGCGTCAGGTTGTGGCTGCTCACCATGATTGTTGCCCCGGTCTCGTTTTTGTAGTTCACAAGGATTTTCTTGAGCATATTCTGGCTTGTAGGGTCAAGGAAGTTGAATGGCTCGTCGAGAATCAGCAGTTGCGGACGGTTGAGTATCGCAGATATTATTCCGATTTTCTGTTTGTTGCCCGCCGACATATTTCTTATGAGCTTTTGCTTTCCCAATATCTCGTCGCTCATAAAGGGAGCATATTTCTCAAGAATACTTTTCAGAGTGTCTTTGTCGATGTTGTTTACCTTTGCTATAAACTCAAAATATTCCTCCGGCGTGAGAAAGTCAATCAAAAAGCTTTCGTCTATGTATGCTCCGGTGTAGACTTTCCATTCCTCGTCCACTCTCACGTCTGTCGTGAAAGTGCTGTTGTCTGGCTTGCAGAAACTCATCTCCACATTTCCGGTATCAGCTTTCAGCAGGTCGAGAGTCAGTCTGAACAGAGTTGTCTTTCCGGCTCCGTTGTTCCCCACGAGTCCGAGCAGTGTATTCTCGTGTATTTCGAGTTTGTCAATGTCCACGGCAGTATTGCCGCTGAATGTTTTCACGAGATTATTGTAAGTTATGTTCATGCTTCCGGTATTTTGTTGAAAAAAAACGAGATGTGCCTTCAAGGCATTACACCTGTCCCGACACATCTCTTTTTTTTAGAATTATGCTTTTTCTATATTTTAAACAAGACCCTTGCCGTGGCAATTCTTGAATTTCTTTCCGCTTCCGCATGGGCACGGATCATTGCGTCCCGGCATCTTTTCCTTCACGATAGGTTCCTGAGCCTGTGCAGCCTCGCGGGTGTCCTGCTGTGCTGCAGCCTTCTGTGCCTCGTCGTCCAGGTCCACCTTCTCCTCGTTATACAGTTGGCTGTGCTCCTCTGGGGCAGCCTCCTGCACCTCTTCCTGCTGCATTACCGGAATCTGGGCACGCATCAGGATGCTCACGATGCGGTTGTTCATCTGGTCCACCATATCGTCGAAGAGTTTCACGCTTTCGAGCTTGAAGATAACCAGAGGGTCTTTCTGCTCGTAAGAAGCATTCTGCACGCTGTGTTTCAGTTCGTCGAGAGCTCTCAGGTTCTCCTTCCAGCAGTCGTCGATGATATGCAGCAAGATAGTCTTTTCAAACTGCTTCACAACGCTCTTTCCTTCGCTTTCGTAAGCCTCTTTCAGATTGCATGGAATGTTGAACATGCGTTTGCCGTCGGTCAGCGGCACCATGATGCGCTCGTAGATAGCCCCCTGCTCCTCGAACACCTGTTTGATAACAGGGTAGGCCACAGCCTGTATGCGGTCGGTCTTGCGCTTGAAGTCGGCGATAGCCATCTGGAAAGCCTTCTCCTCAAGATTCTCGCGGTTTTCGTTTTGGAATTCAGTATCTGTAAACGGACACTCCATGGCAAGTACTTTCAGGAACTCGTCCTGGCATCCCTCGTAGTCGTTCTTCTCGATGATGTTCACCACGCGGTCCCAGATGATGTTTGTAATATCCATTCCGATGCGTTCACCCATAAGGGCGTGGCGACGCTTCTCGTAAACCACCGTGCGCTGCTTGTTCATCACGTCGTCGTATTCAAGCAGGCGTTTGCGGATACCGAAGTTGTTTTCTTCAACCTTCTTCTGTGCACGTTCGATGCTCTTCGACATCAGAGAGCTTTCGATTCTCTCTCCGTCTTCGATGCCGAGGCGGTCCATTACCCTTGCGATGCGTTCGCTTGCAAACAAGCGCATGAGCTTGTCCTCAAGGCTGACATAGAACACAGAACTTCCCGGGTCGCCCTGACGTCCGGCACGACCACGCAACTGGCGGTCCACACGACGGCTCTCGTGTCTCTCTGTTCCGATGATGGCGAGACCGCCGGCAGCCTTCACTTCCGGCGACAGCTTGATATCCGTACCACGGCCGGCCATATTTGTGGCAATGGTTACCGTCTTGCTCAAACCAGCCTTTGCCACGATGTCAGCCTCGTGCTGGTGCAACTTGGCGTTCAGCACGTTGTGAGGGATATGGCGCATTGTGAGCATCTTTGACAGGAGCTCAGAGATTTCCACCGATGTGGTGCCCACGAGCACCGGGCGTCCCTGATTAATCATCTCCTGGATTTCCTCGATAACGGCATTGTATTTCTCGCGTGCCGTCTTGTACAGACGGTCGTCGAGGTCTTTACGCAAAACTGGTCTGTTGGTAGGAATCTCCACCACGTCAAGCTTGTATATATCCCAGAACTCGCCAGCCTCTGTGCTTGCCGTACCGGTCATACCCGAGAGCTTGTGATACATGCGGAAATAGTTCTGCAGCGTTATGGTGGCGAATGTCTGTGTAGCCTCTTTCACCTTCACGTGTTCCTTTGCCTCTACAGCCTGGTGCAGTCCGTCGCTCCACTGGCGGCCTTCCATAATACGTCCGGTCTGTTCGTCCACGATTTTCACTTCGCCGTCCATCACCACATATTCGTCGTCTTTGTTGAACATGGTGTAAGCCTTGAGCAGCTGCTGCAGGGTGTGCACGCGCTCGCTCTGTACGGAGTAGTGGTTCAGCAGTTCATCCTTCTTGTCGAGGCGCTGCTGGTCGTCAAGTTCCTTTTCGTTTTCAAGTGCCGACAGCTGTGATGTGATGTCAGGCAACACAAAGAGTTCCTTGTCGTTCACCTCGTTTGCAAGCCAGTCGGTACCCTTGTCGGTCAGGTCCACCGAATTGAGTTTCTCGTCCACCACGAAATACAGCGGTTCCACAGCCTCCGGCATGCGGCGGTTGTTGTTCTCCATGTAAATCTCCTCTGTCTTGAGCATTCCCGACTTTATACCGTCTTCCGACAGGTATTTGATAAGCGGTTTGTTCTTAGGCAGAGCCTTGTGTGAACGGTATAGGCTCAGGAAGCCTTCGTCGATAAGTTTCTGATCGTTGTTTTTCTTTCCCTCGGCAATCTTCTGCTTTGCGTCAGCCAGATACTGAGTGGCGAGCTTTCTCTGCACGCCCACGAGTTTCTCCACGAGAGGCTGGTATTGCTCAAACATCTGGTCGTCACCGTTTGGCACCGGTCCTGATATGATAAGAGGTGTACGTGCGTCGTCAATGAGCACAGAGTCCACCTCGTCCACGATGGCATAGTTGTGGGCTCTCTGCACCAGGTCGTCTGGCGAGATAGCCATATTGTCGCGCAGGTAGTCAAAACCAAACTCGTTGTTCGTACCGAAGGTGATGTCTGCCTGATAAGCCTTGCGCCTTTCCGGAGAGTTCGGGCGGTGTTTGTCAATACAGTCCACAGAAAGTCCGTTGAACATATAGAGCGGTCCCATCCATTCCGAGTCACGCTTAGCCAGATAGTCGTTTACGGTTACCACGTGTACTCCGTTTCCTGTCAGGGCATTGAGGAATACCGGTAGGGTAGCGACGAGGGTCTTACCTTCACCGGTAGCCATTTCTGCAATCTTGCCTTGGTGAAGCACCACGCCACCGAATATCTGCACGTCGTAGTGCACCATATCCCATTTCATGTCGTTTCCGCCGGCAATCCAGTGGTTGCTGTATATCGCCTTGTCGTCTTCAATGCGCACAAAGTCTTTTGTTGCAGCCAGTTCGCGGTCAAAGTCGTTTGCCGTAACCACCACTTCATCGTTTTCGGCAAAGCGTCTTGCCGTATCCTTCATGATGCTGAAGGCAACGGGCAGGATATCGTTGAGCACCACCTCATATCTGTCGAGCACTTCCTTCTCCAGCTTGTCAATCTGGCTGAATATTCCTTCGCGCTCGTCGATAGGCGTTTCTTCGATTTTTGATTTCAGTTCAGCGATTTTTTCCTTCTGCTCTTTCACGGCATCTTGCAGTTGCTGTTGCAGCTCTTTTGTGCGAGCTCTCAACTGGTCGTTTGTAAGGGCTTTGATTTCAGGATACGCAGCTTTCACCTTTTCCACTATAGGTTTAATCTGCTTCATATCGCGTGTCGACTTGTCGCCAAACAGCGATTTCAGTAAGTTGTTAAATCCCATTTTATATTTTGTTTTTTATTTTTTTTCAGTAATTGTGTGCAAATTTAATTAAATTATTTTGAATAAGACACATGTGTGCCTTAAATTGTCTTATTCCGCTTCCATTTATACCAAAATCAGTATGCTATAAGTCGAAATTAGAACAAAGGAGCTGATTTGCACGCATTTGGCGCCCTTATACGAATTGTTTTTGCTATTGTGGGCGATATGGCTTCCGCTGAAACCGGTTTGTCCACCTTTTCACCTTTTATATTATAGCCGAAAAACAGGGCAGGAGTGAGTATACAGCCCGAATAATTGTTGTATTGCTGCTGTGTGTCCTCGTTTACTATGTCCCATCCCGGAGCTGTTTCTATGATAATGTCGCCGCTTCTCGACAGATAGTGCCCGTTTCTCAGTTTTTCCGCTTCTGCCGATGATGCCAGCGTAAGACTTTCGTTCGTGTAGGCATTGGCAATGCCCTGACTTTGCTGTACAAAGATTCTTGCCTGTCGAGTCATCTCGCTGATGTCGAGCCTTTTGCTGTCAATCAGTTTTGAGTTCAGGTAGATATTGTTGTTCTGGTATCCTTCAACATATTTGTTGCTGCCATAGAGCGCCCCGAGATACATGTTCAGCAGGTTTGCGGTGCGGTTGATATACACCGTACCTCCCGGCAACCTGTATTTCTTGTCGGCAGTCTTCAGTTCTTCATAATGTCCTGTTCCCGTAACCACGAAGAGCACCTTGTCGAGCCCCACGGATGATTGCAGTCTTGATATCAGTCTGCCAAGGTCGCGGTCTATCTCCACATATTTGTCCTTGCAGCTTTCATATCCGTCTTTGTCGATATATGGGGCTGCGTCATATGTTATGAAGAGCATGTCGGTGGCATCGTCTTTGCCGAGCGAATTTGCCGAGATACATTGCAATGCAAGTTCGGTGATTTGTTCGTTGATGCTACTGTTCTTCTTGTATGGAGTGTTGTATAAGTTGTATGTTTCCAGCCACTTGGGAGTCTTCTTTGAATAATAAGTGGAGGTGCACCAGCAGTTTTCTCTTGTGTTCACCCAGAATGCCCCGTCTGCGCAGTGTCCGGCTGGGATAACAGCGGCCTCCTTTCTTTCGGCTATGCTGTATACAAAGGCGCGCCCCTTTGTTGCCACCTTCAGTTCATCGCTCAGCGTCGTGGTCATCACGTTCTGTGCCGATGCCGTTTCCGTGGTCAGTAGTCCGCTGTATGCAGCGTCGTCCACACACGACACGCTTCTGAGTGAAGCCCTGTCAAACCATTGTTCTGCCGTTATGCCGTTCAGCCTTGGTGTGGTGGCGGTGTTCAGGGCGGCTATTGCCGATGCTCTGTCTACAGGAGCGAAAGGATAGGTTACGTTTTTATACAACATCCCCGAACGCATTATCCTTCTGAATCCGTCGGTACCGTAGAGGTGGTCAAACGATTCCAGAAAATCCGTTCTCAGCTGGTCTATGGCAATGTTTACAACGAGCCTTGGCGCAGGAATGGTTTCCTGTGCGCTTACTGTCGCCCCGCCGGTAGCAATGGCAAGGATTGTGGCTGTTATGTATTTATTCTTCATTCTTTCGTTACCTTTCTCCCGTATGAACGGACGTTGTATATAGCTCTTAATAGCAAAGATAGTGCCAAAGTTGTCATTCCCTCGGCATAATTCTGTATGAAGGAGCATAATATTGCCATTGTCAGAACGGCGGCAACACATTCCCACATCGTTTTCTGCTTTCCTGCATCTTTTCTATACCTTATTATATAATAGAGCATATACAATGCCAAAGGATTCAGCATGAGTATCTGCAGGTTCAGTCTTACTGTCGGGTGCTGTGAGAATATCATTACGGTCAGTATAATTCCGGCTATTCCCGTGAAGAATGCAACAATGACGTCGAATCCCCACAGTTTCTTTTTCATATAAATTTCCGTTGCCGAAACGCATAATATTACCGCCAGCATTATCCATGCGCATACTGATGGGGTGGGGAGCCACTGCATCGTGTCGCTTTCCGATTCCATGCCGTTCACCACGGTTTCCGTTTTCCCAACGAGTGGAGTCAGCATACCGTTTCTCTTCACTATTGCCGTACTGAAATCCCTCATCAAGTTTGCCGGCAGAAACTGTTGCTCCTCCCTGCTTGTTCCCTCGTCGGCCTTCACGCCCATAAGCAAGTCGTTGCCAAACCTTGCCCACAGATGTTCCCCGTTGCACGAGTGTATGATGCCGCGAAACGTAACGCTCTGGTCTATCTTGTTTCTGTACACCACATCCCCTTGCAGATTGTTCACAATTATGTCGCGTGCCTTGGTCGTGCAGTTGTTGTACAGGAAATTGTATCTGTATTTCAGATTTTCCGGTCTTGCATTTACGCGCAGAGCACAATATATTGCAGCTTTTTCGTTGGGAGTCAGGTTCAGCTTCTGTTCTGTTACGGTTGCACCATAATAGGTGTATTCCTGGCAGAAATCCTGAAACGTCTGTATTCCCATCTCGTAGTCCGTGTGCCCAAGCACAAACCTCAACACGAAATTCGGTTCCTTAAATGAGAACACACCGTAGTTCACGGCTATGTCATATCCCGTGGACATATCCTTGACCCTGATGGCCGTATGTCCGTACAGACTGTACACCTCGTCGTGGGGTGAACAGGTGAGCAAACTGATCTGTAGTGAGTCGAATCTTGCTTTGCTGCCGGTCTCTGTGGCCTGTATCTTACTGAAAGTCAGCACCGAAAGCAATATTGCAGTAAATATCTTTATTTTATCCATTATTTTCACGTTGCAAAAATAACTTATATTTTTCACTTATAGTTATGTTGTTTCGATTTTTTTCAATAATTTTGCACCTCACAAATTATTACAAGTCAAAGTATAAATCGTGAATTTAATAATAGATATCGGCAACACGTGTGTCAAGCTGGTGTGTTTTGACAATGGAAAAGTCGTGGAAGAACAGCGCTCCGACAAAGATGATGTCGCAGCTCTCGAGTCTTTTTCCGCGCGCTATGCATTTTGCCGTGGCATATATTCCACGGTGTCAGACATTAGCGCCTCATACCGCGATGCACTCCTTTCCTTGCCGTTCGACATAATGGAATTCAGAAGCGGCATAACGCCTATACCTATTATAAATAAGTATTCCACACCGCTCACTCTCGGGTCCGACCGCCTTGCCGCTGCAATAGGCGCCAATGCCTTGCAACCCGGCAGGGATGTGCTGATAATCGACATCGGCACCTGTGTTACGTTTGATTTCGTCAATGCTGCCGGCGAATACCTCGGCGGCAACATCTCGCCGGGACCCACAATGCGGCTAAGGGCGCTCAACAAGTTTACGGCTCGCTTGCCACTCGTGGAGCGTCAGGGGGAGATGCCGGATTTTGGCTGCGACACCGAAACGGCAATACGCAGCGGCGTGATGAACGGCATAAAATACGAGATAGAAGGTTATATAAACTATTTTTTAGCTAAATATCCTCAACTTTTTGTATATTTAACTGGAGGCGTGCATCTTAATTTGCAATTCTCGGAAAAAATCCCCATCTTTGCAGACAATTTTATTGTTCCCAAGGGACTTAACAGAATATTAGAATACAACAATGAACATAAATAAAAGAGCAACACTAGCTTTCGCCATACTTGCACTCAGCGCTGGAGCAATGGCACAAAGCGGCACAAACTCACCTTACAGCCAGTATGGACTTGGAGAACTCAGCGACCCCACAGCAGGTTTCAACCGCGGTATGAACGGACTCGGTCTGGGCTTCCGCGAGCATAACCAGGTGAACTTCATCAACCCTGCTTCCTACTCGGCAGTAGACTCCACCACTTTCATCTTTGATATCGGCCTGAGCGGACAGATAACAAACTTCAAAGAGGGAAACCAGAAGAAAAATGCCAACAATGCAGATTTGGAATATGTGGTGGCATCTTTCCGTGCTGTAAAGAATGTGGGCGTGAGCTTCGGTATACTGCCTTACACCAACATCGGTTACGACTACAGTTCTAAAGGCTATATCAGTGGCGACCTTGCAAATGCTTATACTTCTTTATATTCGGGTAGCGGTGGACTCCACGAGGTTTATCTCGGTGCCGGTTGGCAGATACTGCGTGGACTCTCCGTGGGTGCAAACATCGGATACCTTTGGGGAGATATGAACAGGTATGTAACTTCTTCTTATACTGACAGCTACGCAAAAACACTGTATAAACATTACAGCGCAAACGTTACAAGCTACAAACTCGATTTCGGAGCACAGTATCAGTTTAACGTAGACAAGAAAAACCAGCTCACCTTTGGCGTTACCTACACTCTGGGACACAAACTCGGAGCTGATGCCTCGTGCAACGTGATTTCCGTGAGTCCGCTCACGTCTAAGCCAGACACCATGTCATACAGCATTAAAAATGCCCTCTCTATACCGATGCAAATCGGAGCTGGTGTGGCATGGAACCACAATGACAAACTGAAACTTGGCTTCGACTACACAATGCAGAAGTGGGGCAGCGAGAGCTTTCCGGTATATACCGAGGTGGGTAGCACCTCGTCTTACGTGCTGAACAGCGACTATTACAAAAACCGCCACAAGATGACGCTCGGTGGCGAATATTGCGGCGACGAATACTCGCGCAGCTTCTTCAAGCGCATGCGCTTCCGTGCAGGCGTGTCGTATGCCACACCTTACTATAAGATTAACGGACAAGACGGACCGTCGGAACTTAGCGTAAGTGCCGGATTCGGCATTCCTATCGTGAATTCATACAACAACCGCTCCATCCTGAATATCTCCGGACAGTGGGTGAAACGCTCGGCTAAAGACTTCATCACCGAGAACACCTTCCGGATAAACATCGGTCTAACCTTCAACGAACGCTGGTTCATGAAGTGGAAAGTGGAATAATGAGAAAACTGTTACTCTCCATAACCGCAACATCATTTCTGCTCCTGTCGTGCACGGAGCAGAAAGAACACACCGCACCTGCCATCAATCCGCGCGACTCCGTGGCGATGATGACCTCGTATGGCGTGAACACGATGATTTCCGACTCTGGCGTGATGAAATACCGCATCGTGGCAGAGAGATGGGAAGTAAACCAGGCACGCAACCCCTCGCGCTGGATTTTCGACCGTGGCATCTTCCTCGAGCAGTTCGACGAGAAATTCCATGTAGAGGCTTATATCCAGAGCGACACCGCATATTTCTTCGACCAGAAAAAACTGTGGGAACTGAGGGGTAGGGTTAGAGTGAGAACTATCGACGGACTGCGTTTCCAAAGCGAGGAACTGTTCTGGGACCAGAATTCCCACGAACTCTACAGCAACAAATTCTCACGTCTCGTCACCCCCGACCGCGAACTCCAGGGTGCCTACTTCCGCAGCGATGAGCGGATGCAGCATTATACTGTCAGCAACACCTGTGGCTCCTTCGTCAAAGGCGACATGATGAATAGCGACGCCGACACCTTGTCTTCGGCTCCCGACACAACAAAGCAAAAACTCAGAATGCCTCCTGTGCCGAAGGCTAAAGGAATTAGGAATTAGGAATTATCAGTCTGAGTAGTCCGAGCCGTCCGAGTAGTCCTATCAGTCCGAGCCGTCCGAGCCGCCCCCCCCAATAATAAGAAAAAAAGATATGACCCAGATAGACATTCCCCTTGTCGTGGGGATAATAATAACGTTGATGCTCTCGGCATTCTTCTCTGGAATGGAGATTGCCTTTGTTTCAAGCAACAGGATGCTTGCAGAAATGGACAAAGAGTCTTCCGGACTCAACCGAAAACTGCAGTCCTTTTTCTATCACCACCCCAACGACTTCGTAAGTACTATGCTCGTTGGAAACAATATCGTGCTCGTTATCTACGGCATCTTGATAGCTCAGTTTTTCGACACCACGATTTTCAATGGCTTCGATGCCGCATTCACCGTGCCTGCCGATACTGTTCTGTCCACGATAATAGTGCTTTTCACAGGCGAGTTCCTTCCAAAAACTCTTTTCAAAAACAATCCCAACAGACTTTATGCCCTTTTCGTCATACCGGCATACATCTTCTATATTATTCTTTGGCCCGTGTCTCGCTTCTCCACATTCATGTCGAGAGCGTTCCTTCGGATGGTGGGGGCAAAGGTAGACAACGTAAGCCCCGGCGACGAATTCTCAAAGGTGGATCTCGATTATCTTGTTCAGACAAGTATCGACAACGCCTCCGAAAACTCTCATATCGACGACGAGGTGAGGATTTTTCAGAATGCACTCGACTTCAGCGACACCAAGGTGCGCGACTGCATGGTGCCACGCACCGAGATATGCGCCGTGGAGGAGAACTGCTCGCTCGACGAACTAAAGAATATGTTTGTAGAGAGCGGAAAGTCAAAGATACTTGTATACAAGGAGGATATCGACCATATCGTGGGCTATATCCACTCGCTCGAACTCTTCCGCAACCCCGGCGACTGGCATAGCCATATCCGCACCATGCCTTTTGTGCCCGAAACTATGTCGGCCCGCAAACTTATGCAGATGCTCATGCAACAGAAAAAGAGCCTCGGCGTTGTGGTAGACGAGTTTGGAGGCACCAGCGGCATCATTGCCCTCGAAGATATCGTGGAGGAGATTTTCGGCGATATAGAAGACGAACACGACAATTCAAACTATACCGCGGTGAAGTCGCCCGACGGCACCTATCTGCTTTCTGCACGTCTTGAGATTGACAAGGTGAATTCTCTTTTCGGTCTGGATTTACCTGAGAGCGAGGACTATATGACCGTTGGCGGACTTATCCTCCATGAATACGAAAACTTCCCTAAACTCAACGAAGTGGTCAAGATAGGGAAGTTTGAATTCAAGATTGTAAAGAACACTCTTACGAAGATTGAACTCGTAAGACTGAAAGTGGTCTAATCAAAATTTTCCGCCGCTTTCCTTCCGTCGCCCATGGCAAGGATAACTGTGGCACCGCCTCTCACGATATCGCCACCGGCGTAAATCCCCTCGAGCGAACTCTTCATCGTTTCGTCCACACAGATGGTGTTCTTGCGCCCCAGCTGCAGTCCGCCCACGGATTTCGGAACGAGTGGGTTTGGCGACACCCCAACGGCAACTATCACTTGGTCTACATCCACCGTGAGCGTTTTTCCTTCAACTGGCACCGGTGAGCGCCGTCCCGACTGGTCGGGCTCCCCAAGCTCCATCACCTGCAGCACAGCCTGTTTCACCCGTCCGTTCTCGTCAGAGATGTATTCTATCGGATTGTGAAGAGTGAGAAACCTTATTCCCTCTTCCTTGGCATGGCGCACCTCCTCAAGTCGTGCCGGCATCTCAGCCTCCGAACGCCTGTACACCAGCGTTACCTCGGCTCCCAGTCTGCGTGCCGTTCTGCACGAGTCCATCGCCGTGTTTCCTCCGCCCACAACGAGCACGTGCTTGCCAAAGTTCATCGGCGTGTCGTAGTCCTTGTCGGCAGCATTCATCAGGTTCACACGTGTCAGGTATTCGTTAGACGACATGATGTTCAGCGCATTCTCGCCCGGTATGTTCATAAAGTTTGGCAGTCCCGCACCGCTTCCCACGAAGAAAGCCTTGAAGCCCTCCTTCTTCAGTTCTTCTATGCTTACCGTCTTTCCTATTATGCAGTCGGTAACGAATCTCACCCCCGCCTTCTTCAGATTTTCTATCTCGGCATCCACGATGCTGTTGGGCAGACGAAATTCCGGAATACCGTATTTCAGTACTCCGCCAATTTCGTGGAGAGCCTCAAACACATGCACCTCGTAGCCCTTGCGTGCCATCTCTCCGGCAAAGCTCAGTCCCGACGGACCGCTTCCCACCACGGCAACCTTCGTGCCGTTAGACTTGACAGCAACGCCTGTAGCACCACCGTGTTCCCTTTCGTAGTCGGCGGCAAAGCGCTCCAGATATCCTATCGCCACGGCCTTTCCGCCGGTCTTCAGGTGCACGCAGCGACTTTCGCATTGCTTCTCCTGCGGACAAACGCGTCCGCATACGGCAGGCAGCGAAGAAGTGTTTTTCAGCACCCGTGCCGCTCCGATGATGTTGCCTCTCTCGATGTTTTTTACAAACGACGGAATGTTTATCCCCACCGGGCAACCCTCCATACAAGCCGGTTTAGCGCAGTCCAGGCAGCGTTTCGCCTCCGTCATAGCCATATCCAGGGATATGCCCCTGTTCACCTCCTTCTTGCGGTGGGCAATGCGGTAGTCTGCCGGCAGCTCCGGCATAACCACACGTTCTGTCTGCATGCGTTCCTTGGGTTTCATAGCCGTGCGCAGAGCCTTGCGCCATTCGGCGTTGCGGTCGGTGAGCTGCGCTATTGTCTCTGTTGTGTCCTCGGCAGAGGCCGTAGCCTTGGCATTGTCATTTTCCTCTTCTTTGTCGCTGGCGATACTGCACAGATGCTCCTCGAAATGTTCCATCTCCTCGCGTTCGGCATCTTTGAAGGTGCCCATGCGCTTGAGCATCTCGTCCCAGTCCACGAGAGCACCGTCGAACTCCGGTCCGTCGATACACACGAATTTTGTCTTTCCTCCGATAGAGAGTCGGCATGCACCACACATTCCCGTGCCGTCCACCATGATAGTGTTCAGCGACACATCAGTAGGTATGTTGTATTGAGCTGTGAGCTTGCAGCAGAATTTCATCATTATCGGCGGTCCGATGGCAAACACCTTGTCGATATGCTCCTGTTTGATGAATTTCTCCATACCCACGGTAACAACGCCCTTTTCTCCCTTCGACCCGTCGTCGGTCATGATTATCAGTTCGTCGCTGCTCTCTCTCACTTCGTCTTCAAGGATTACAAGTTCGCTGTTCCTTCCGGCGATGACCGAGAGCACCCTGTTTCCGGCAGCCTTCAGCGCCCTAATTATCGGCAGCATCGGGGCTGTGCCCACGCCGCCTCCGGCACACAACACAGTGCCGTATTTCTCGATGTGGGTGGGCGATCCGAGCGGTCCCACCACGTCTTCCACTGTGTCTCCTGCATTAAGCCGGCACAGTTTCGCGGACGACAGGCCCACCTCCTGAACCACGAGAGTTATGGTGCCCTTTTTCGTGTCGGCATCAGCAATGGTCAGCGGCATGCGTTCGCCGTGCTTGTCCACCCTGAGTATCACGAAGTTTCCCGCCTTTCGGCTTTTGGCTATCAGCGGTGCCTCTATTTTGAAGAGAAACACTTTCTCCGAGAATTGTCTTTTTTCCGTTATTCTGTACATAATGCTTTTGTTTGATAGGTTATGTTTTCGGTGTGAACTCCGTTCACTCTGCAAATCTAACGATTATTTCCGAAACTTCCAAATTTTGGGCCGCGCTGTTTTTTTTTGTTTCTCTTATATATTATCGGAAGTTGATATTTTTAGACGAAAACAATAAAAACTCCCTCTCCAAGTAAAACCCTCGTTCCTCGGGTTAGCCGGAGGATTGCCGTATTTCCTTCCGAGAACAAGTTCTCTGCCGGAAATCCTGCAATCCTCCGCCAATGTCTTCGGCATTTTTACTTGGAGAGGGCGATAAACATAAAAAACAAAGTAAATCATTTACAACACAGTAAAAATAGAGTATTTACAAATATTTTTTATTATGCAACATACAGGTGTGCTGTATTTTTCAAGACACTATTTTATTTGTTTGTTACACACTTCTTTCAGAAGAACAAAATAACAGCCGGACTTCGGGAGCGTGTCCCTCAATCCGGCTGCTGCATAATCTTTATAGTACTCGTAATTATTTCTTATTTGCTTTCCTTTATTTTCTGCACGTAGGCATCGATCACGGCAACGGCAGTAACATTCACGATGTCGCGCACGCTGCTCTCGAAGTCGGTGAAGTGTATAGGCTTGTTCAGTCCCATCTGGATCGGGCCGATTATCTCGGCATCCTTGTCCAGACACTTCAGCAGTTTGTAGGCATTGTTTGCACTCGACAGGTTAGGGAACACGAGAGTGTTCACGTCCTTGCCCTTGAGACGCGAGAACGGATATTTGCTGTCGCGCAGTTCGCGGTCGAGGGCGAAGTTCACCTGCATCTCGCCGTCGATAGCCAGTTCCGGATAGAGTTTCTGCATCTCGTCCACCGTTTCGTGCACGGTGAGCGGCGATCCGCAGTCGTCGGTACCGAAGTTGGAGTAGCTTATCATTGCCATCTTAGGCTCCTCGTTAAAGAAGCGCACGGTCTTGGCGCTCAGTTTAGCCACGTCGAGTAGTGTCTGCTTGTCGGGATGACGGTTTATCAGCGTGTCGGCGATGTAATACACTCCCTTGCTGGTGTTCAGGATGTGCATTGTTCCGAAGTGGCTGAATCCGGGCTGAATGCCCACCACCTCTTTTGCCACCTTTATGGTGTTGCTGTATTTTGTGTACAGACCGGTGATGAAGGCGTCGGCGTCGCCAGTCTCCACCATCATCATTCCGAAGTAGTTGCGCTCAAACATCTTGTCGTTAGCTTCCTCAAAGGTGTATCCCTTGCGCTGGCGCTTCTCCGAGAGAATCTTGGCGTAGCGTTCGCGGCGGTCGCTTTCGCGGTCGTGGCGCAGGTTTATAATCTCTATTCCGTCGAGGCTCAGGTCGAGCTCCTTTGCGAGTTTCTCTATTCTCTCGTCGTTGCCCAAAAGTATAGGCTGGCAGATGCCCTCAGCCTTTGCCTGTACTGCAGCCTTGAGCATCGACGGGTGCAGACCCTCGGCGAAGACTACGCGCTGCGGGTGTTTGCGGGCTGTGTCGTAGAGTTTCTGGGTGAGTTTCGTTTCCTGTCCGAGCATCTCGCGCAGACGGTTCTTGTATGCTGCCCAGTCGGTTATCGTGGTGCGTGCCACTCCGCTCTCTATTGCTGCCTTTGCCACAGCTGCCGACACCTCTGTGATAAGGCGTGGGTCTACAGGTTTCGGTATGAAATACAGTGGTCCGAAGGTGAGGTTGTTCACGTGGTACACATCGTTCACCACATCCGGCACGGGCTGTTTTGCGAGGTCGGCGATGGCGTTCACGGCAGCGAGCTTCATCTCCTCGTTGATTGCCGAAGCGTGCACGTCGAGTGCTCCGCGGAAGATATACGGGAATCCGATAACGTTGTTTATCTGGTTAGGGTAGTCGCTTCGTCCGGTGCTCATCAGCACGTCAGGGCGACTTGCCATGGCGTCTTCGTATGAAATCTCAGGCACGGGGTTTGCCAGGGCGAACACCACAGGCTGGTCTGCCATGGAGCGGATCATGTCTTGCGTGAGCACGTTGCCCTTTGACAGACCCACAAACACGTCGGCGCCCTTGATTGCCTCCTCCAGATTGTGCACGTCGCGTCGGTCGGTGGCAAAGAGTTTCTTCTGTTCCGTCAGGTTCTCGCGGTCGCTGGTGATGACGCCCTTGGAGTCGAGCATCACGATGTTCTCCTTGCGTGCGCCGAGTGCCACATACATTTTTGTGCATGATATGGCAGCTGCTCCGGCACCGTTCACCACGATTTTCACCTTCGAGATGTCTTTTCCGTTCACCTCGAGAGCATTTTTCAGTCCGGCAGCCGAGATGATTGCCGTGCCGTGCTGGTCGTCGTGCATCACGGGGATGTCGAGAGTCTTTTTCAGTCGTTCCTCGATATAGAAGCATTGCGGTGCCTTGATGTCTTCAAGGTTTATTCCTCCGAATGTAGGTGCGATGCGCTCCACTGTCTCGCAGAATTTCTCTGGGTCTTTTTCAGCGATTTCGATGTCGAACACGTCGATGCCGCCATAAATCTTGAAGAGCAGTCCCTTGCCCTCCATCACAGGTTTTCCGCTCATTGCGCCGATGTCTCCCAGTCCGAGCACGGCGGTGCCGTTGCTTATCACGGCAACAAGGTTTCCCTTATCGGTGTATTTATATGCATCGTCGGGATGTTCCTGTATTTCCAGACACGGGAAAGCCACTCCCGGCGAGTAGGCAAGGCTCAGGTCAGTCTGTGTGCTGTAAGCCTTTGTAGGCTTCACTTCGATTTTTCCGGGGCGTGTGCCCTCGTGGTAGGCCAGTGCGGCTTCTTTTGTTATTTTCACCATAACGTTTTCCTTATTATATATAGATTAAGTTGTTTGTTTTTCTTTATATGCAAGTTTATATTTTATTGTTTTTGCAATATTTCTTTTGCAAAAGTAATAAAAAAAGGTGATAGAAAAAGGAAATATCACAAAACTTTCACTATTTGTTATGATTTTATAGTTTTTGGTGGGACAACTCGGACGGCTCGGACGGCTCGGAGAACTCGGACAACTCGGACGGCTCGGACGGCTCGGAGAACTCGGACGGCTCGGAGAAGTCGGACGGCTCGGAGTTGTCTGAGAAGTCTGAGAATTCCGAGCCGTCCGAGAATAATTCCGAGCCGTCCGAGAATAATTCCGAGCCGTCCGAGATAACATTCACGGCTCCCCCAGATACGCCACGATGAGCTTCACCTGGTTAGGATAAAAGGTGCGCTGAAGGGGGTTGTATCCGCAGGCGTGGAGTTTTCGCTTCAGTTCCTTGTTGCGGTTTATCCATCTTATCATGGTTCTGCGTGCAGAGTCAGTCGAGTTGGCGTTGGGGAGATAGAGAGCTGCCAGTTCGCTCTTGCCATAGGCCTTAATTTTGAAACTGTTCATTGTCGTTACGTTTTTTTTAGGGTTAAAAATATATTGTAGTTATTGTTTAGTTGTATAACTGTTATTGGCAATATAGCAGCGGCTTACGGCATTAAAGCTTTACTTCGTGTCCATAAACCGCTGCATCGCGCTTTTCATGGGATTATATATTCTGAGTAGAGTTGTCGGCTGCAGCGCTGCCACTTCCCGTCTTGCGGTATTGACCGTGTTTCACTCTCACTGCGAGATGGTGGTCGATGAAGTGTTTTACGTAGCGATTTACTGTTCTTTCTCCGATATTTCTGTCTTTTGCATATTCTTGGATATTTTGAAAAGTAAACTCTGTATCGAGCCAGTTATATAGTCTTTTTTCCTCCTCCTTCAGCGAATACACCCCGGCTGGCATCTCCATGCTCTCCTCGTCTACGAGAGCCGAGAATATCCTGGCGGTGTGGTTCACAAGGGTGTCCATGATTTTTAGCGTGATGTTGAAGTCCTGGTCGCTGCACATCAGCACCTGTTCGCCCTTTTGGAAAAGCGGTGCGCCGAACGGCCGTTCTGAAAACTTGCGCAGTATGCTGAGTATCATCGCTATGCGGAAGGCGGAGAGTCCCATGCGGAACACAAAGCTCGTTATGCCGTCGCCGAGCATATAAAACTGCTCTGAGAGGGTGTCGGAGAAGAACTGGTTGAAGAGTTGCTGCTGATTGTCTTTCAACACGAACTGTATGCGCTGACTGCCGAGGTTGTTCATCAGGTGGAACAATTCGAGAGCCTCTTTCCCGGCGTCCGCCATCACCTCGTCGAGCGTCTTGTCCTGTCGGGTGAAGGGGTTGCGCCATTCCACTCGTCTGGTTAGCCCATAGAAGAGGAAACGCGATCCGAGTCCGTTTTCGAACGAGGGGAAGAGCTTTGGCAACTGTCCCGGTGTGCACGTGAGACACACGGCGAGCCGCGGTTCCTCAATCTCCACGTGAAGGTTGTCGCGCACGCGGTTCATCTGTATCGGTTCGTGGTGGAATGCGGCGCGCAGTCCTGCCGAATAGTCGCCGTAGTCGCTCAGGAGCGACTGACTGAGCACGTCGGCTTCGGTTTCGAACATAATGCCGCTGCCGCCGTTGGCTTCGAGAGCGAGATAGGCAGCCGATGCAGAGGAGTTGGCGGGAATCTGTGGCGAGCGGTATTTCGGTTCCTTGGGTTCCGGTCCGCGCTCCGCTCGCTTTGGCGAGCGCCCGCCCTTTGCCTCCCATTCAGAGTGCTCCTCGCGGTATCGGGCAAGCTCAGCCTCGTAGCCGCGCCTCACTTCGGTTTTCAAGGGCTTCAACACCTGCAGACAAGCCTGTATCTCGCCCTTGCGACTTGCTGCCGGACCGTAGAAGATGAAATAGAGTGGGGGATAGACCACGTGTCCGCCGTAGCATCCATAGAGATTTGGAATCATCCCCGAGAGAATCGCCAGCGTGCCGAGCAGAATCTTGTCGCTACCCTCGTCGTCGTCCATACATTCCACTATGGGACGGAGAAATTCGCACCACTCAAAGTGGTCAAAACTTCCACAAAACGTCTCCCCTTCCAAAATTGTTCTATTTTTCTCTGAATTGTTCGATTTTTCCA